>JBGPWJ010000067.1:0-10916 GCA_041492115.1 Gammaproteobacteria bacterium | reverse complement strand
GCACCGGCAGCGTAACGGAGCACACGGCCAATGAAGTCGCGTCGCGGCAGCAAGGGCTGGCCGCGATGTTCCAGCGTGGTGAAGCGTGTATATCTTTTATTGGTCATTACCATGATTCCTTTAGTCTGGGCTGCGTGCGCCGCATTGCCAACATTGTCCGAACTGTCGCTCGATACGCTCGCCGCAGGCCGGGCAGGTCCAGTCGCGCAGTTCACGCGCCGGCGGCGCCAGTGCTGCATCGATCAGCCGCAGCGACTCGTCATAGCGCGATTCATCGGCAATCCACAACTCCGGCCAGCACTCGGTTGCGGGCAGTCCACCCATCGCACCGGACAGAAACTGATTTCTGATCATGCATTCAATGCCGGCGGCTTCGAGCACCTGCTGCAGATACCCGATGGTCATAACATCATGCGCGCTGTAGACCCGTTGCATGGCGCCACGCTCAGAAATCGATGAGGAAAGGTGCCGCCATCAACCCCAGGCCGATCACCACCAGTGCATAGGTGTTGTTGACGAAGTAGGGATAGATCATCAGCGCCACACCGGCGAACAGCGCGGCATAGCGCAGCTGTTTCTTGCCGTAGATGAAATAGCCGAGGCCAATCGAGCCGAACAGCATGGCGAACAACAGTGAACTCGTGGTCATGAAACCTGCTCCGGAGTATCGGTTAGCCCAGGTTGGTGCGCGCTCAGCATCACACAGCGCGGTAGACTTTCTGAAACCTGGCATTCTCAACAATGCCAAAATCGCCGGGGCCATACTGCAGCAACCAGTCCTGAGCCAAACCAAGCAACAGGTCGCCACCTTCGCAACGGGCAATGCTAAACGCTGCGCGCATCTGCTTTGCCAGCACCGGGATCGATCTGTTGCGATAACTTCCGTCAGCACCGTGTGTCAGCGGTGGCACAGGCTCATACTTGGCATCGAACCGGTCACGGGAAACACACCAGCGGTCGCCCGTCGAGCCGGCGATCAGCGCATCACCCGCCTGATACCTGTTGGGCCCCTCACGACTGATCAGCTCGCCGGCACTGCCGGCAAATACCACCTGCACCTGTTCGTTTTTCACGTAGCGGGCGGCGTCAGGGTCGGCACGAAGATCGATATATTTCAGCTCGTGCATGCGCAGCCGACTTCCGATGGTTCATGAGATGAGAATATCATAGTAACTCGGAGTATGTGGTCATTCACCGAGAAAGGTGAGTCTAGGTGTCAGGCAAAACGAAGCGATCAAACCCATTGTGCGTTCGAAAAGAACCTACACCATATCGGGCACACTGATCGCGCAAACGGTGATGACAAACGAGTGGTTGAAAAGGCAAGGCTGGGTGTCGATCAAAGATCAGTGGGTACGTTTTCATTACCTGCAGACGTGCAGCTAACTGTCACTTCGCGGCTTTATGCGAAACGTCCGTGTTGAGCATAGATAGTTAGTGGCCATGTGGGGGCCCATTACCTTGCGCCCAATCATTGGGTGAAACCGCGTGCGCAAGCGCACCCTACGTTGGGATGAGGTGGTGGATTCCCTCGCCCGACGGGAGAGGGTGTTCTTGAAGGTTTGTTGGTGGGGTGGTGCGCTGTTAACGCCGCACGGCGGTGGCTGTCTGACGCAGCGCCTTGGGCTTGGCGCCCGAGAGGAATGCCTCGAGTGTCACGGTTGGCACGCGGTCGTCGTCGACCATCGGATACATCGTGCAGTTTTCGCAGGCTTTGAGTTGTGCTTGTGAACCCGCCGGCGCTTTGCCGATCGGGCGGCTGCGCAACACGCGGCAGTTGTCGGTGCGCATGTAGGCCTTCTGCGGTATGCAGTAAAACATGCGGTTGGTTTCCATGCTGCTTCACTCTCCCGTGGTGTATATCGGCTCGCGCGGTCGTCTGGCAGACAGGACCTGGCGATGCCTCACTGAGCCATATTGGATCGGCAACGCCGCAAGCCGCCGCCTTCGCGATGCATTCGGCCGGCGCTTGTCCAATGACTGGGTTTAAAGAAGGGCGCCTGATGGGCGCCGGTGCAGTGCTCTCAGACACATCCGACGGGATGTCTCTGAGATGGGTGACAGCTTACCATTTTGCGGCACTCACGCCAATCACAGTCTCGCCGCGCTGTCCGGCGAGAATAATGTTCTTACCTGACCGACTCATAACTTATTGATCTCTCGTTGCACGCATTGCTCAATGCAATGCGGAAACCCTTGCCTAACGACACTGATAATCGAGATGAAACCGCATTTCGTGGCAATAAAGTGCTAACCTGTGAATAAGGCGCTATTTTCTGGCCGTTTTAATCAATTCCTGATTTGAAACGTCAATGCTTTAAATAACAACGATCATTTCAATCTTTGGGCCACCCTCAGCCATTCAAACCCAAATACCGCCAGAAACCAAGGGATCAAGTTGGTCCGCCTGTGTGAGAACCCAGACAGGCCATTGTTCCAGTTTGGCCTGCTCAGCAACCATCCTACCCATATTGTGCAGCGAAACGGGCGGCTTCCACGTAGGCACGGATTTCTGCCACTTTTCGCCAGGCGCTTGCTTCCTCAACAAAGCGTGTCACACGGGCCGCTTCAGCCTTCCGCACTTGTTCAGCTTTTCATTGTAGTTCCATCTACACCTGTCGACATCGCTCTGAAGGGCGTCTCGTTCAAAACCATCATATCTTCTTCCAATCGCTGCCACAGCCAAAGGCGGCTTAATCGAGCATCGGTTCAATTTATCAAATTAGACAACGCGATTTATACATGCGGGGTGACTCTGATCCATATCAACTACGCACGACTCGATGGGAGGTAGAGTACAAAAAGAGAGCAGATGGCACCATGCAACGCTACCTTGCTAATACAGAGGGGCCACAACATCATGGCTTGCCATAATCCTGGATGCCTTGGGAATTACGATTTTGAGCATATCAGCTTTTTTGCCAGAAAGCGGTTTGTCGATGGATGCAATACAATCGAATTATTGGAGCAGGCCAAATCAGACTGCGAAAAAGAAGAAATCGCTTTGGTCTCATTGTTGGATGTTGAGGATGATACGATTCGAGATCTTCAACTCAGCTGTAAGTTTGCCGGCCAGTGCAAGGTGACTAATTGCAGAGACAAGCTTAAGCAAATGATAGAAGCAGAGCTTGCACAACCACAAGCAAGGTAGAGCATTTAACAAAATCACATACCGTATCCGTTGCGGACTCGCCACCGTAGAAACGGGCCTCGTTACTCGCAGAGCAGGAACAGGGGGCGACGATCGGCAGAAGATGCGGTCAATACCCTGTCGGCGAGGAAACAGTTTAGGCAGACCGCGACCCAAAACACCGCTGTTCCGCCATCATTGATTTTTCCAATGTGGTCTATACTTAAAATGTCTCGCCATTTTCCGCGCAACCCAACCGGGATCTCCAAGTCTCTCTCGGGAGCGGGAATTGGCCATAGTTAATATCATCGACGCCCGCACCGTCGGAGAGTCGTTGCGTGTTGCACTACGCGTGGCGCCACAGCTCCCACAGCCTGGCGCCGGATGGTTGCATTATGTTTTGTCGCCACTCGCGCTACCGCTCGGACTCCGACAAAATATCCGGTCCGGCGGCTAGGCGGGGTTGTAGCACAGTATGTTCCGCGCTGCGTGCAGAATCGCACCAGGTACGCGTTCACAGAAGATTAACGGCTCCCCACCACTGCCTTGGTCTCTGTGAGAGATATTAATCACCGCATTTGACAGAGTTCGTGCAAAGACCGTTCTGGTGAGGCCATGGATATAGGTGAAGGTAATACACCACAGCAACCCTTGCAGCAAGTATCGTCACTGCGTCTACAGGAGTTACACAGTGAAATACTGCGTCTGGTCGGCCTGCTCGCCCCCCACAAGACCGAACAAACCTTGTTGCAGGAAGGCATCGACGCCCTGACTGGGCTAATCGGCGCACGCTATGGGGCAGTCGGTATCTTTGATGAAGCGGGGAGCCTGAAACAGTTTGTTTACACTGGCATCACGCCTGAGCAGGCCCAGCGCATTGGCCATCTGCCGGAAGGGCGTGGACTGCTTGGCGTGGTAATCCACCAGGACCAGACCCTGCGCCTCGATGACATGAAGCAGGATCCACGCTCGGCGGGTTGCCCAGCACATCACCCGCCGATGAAAAGCCTGCTGGCCACACCAATCTCCTTTGAGAACCGGGTCTACGGACGTGTGTATTTGTGCGACAAGGCTGACGGCACACCGTTCAACGATCAAGATGAAATCCTGGTCAAACGCTATGCCGATGTGCTCATGCTGGTGCTGGCCCAGAAACGTATCCAGAGCAACTCTACCCGGGGTGAGGACGCACTACGGCAAATCGCCGATGCGACCTCTGGGGGTGCTGGTGAGGCCTTCTTTCGACAACTGGTGCTGAGTCTCGCGCAGACCTTACAAATGGACTACGCCTTCCTTGGCGAACTGACCCCGCAAGATCGGACCATCCATACCATCGCGTTCTGCGCTCAAGGAAAGATGCAGGACAACTTCATGTATGGGCTCGAAGGAACCCCCTGCCAAAACGTAATAGACCGGCTGCAGTTCTGTATCCATCCGCAGCAGATCCAGCAACAGTTTCCAATGGACCGCCGGCTGGCGGCGATGGGCATCGAGAGTTATATGGCCGTGCCGATTCTCAATACTCTCGGCCAAGGCATAGGGCTGCTGGCCCTGATGAGCGGCAACCCGATCAGCGCAGATCGCCGCGACGAGGCGATACTGAGGATCAGTGCGGCGCGCGCCGCCGCCGAACTGGAACGTCTGCACATGGAGGTAACACTCCGGGGAATGACCAACGCCCTCGAAAACGCCGTCGAGGGGATCTCACGGTTGGATGCACAGCAGCGCTATATCATGGCCAACAAGTCTTACGCGGGCATGATCGGTTATTCCCCGGAAGAACTGGTCGGCACCGAATGGCGGACGATGACGCACACTGATGACCTTGCCATCGTGCAGGCCGCCTATCAGCGCCTGTTAGCCGACGGGAAAGCCGAGGTGGAGGCCAAAGCGCTGCGCAAAGACGGTTCTGTTTTTCACAGACAACTGACAATGGTCGTCGCCTACGATGACCGGGGGAATTTTACCGGTCATTATTGCTTCATGAAGGACATTACCCAGCGCAAGAAGACAGAGGGCATGCTTGAACGGCTAGGCCGGATTCTCGACAACTCCTCCAACGAGATCTATGTGTATGACGCCGATTCCCTGCATTTTGTGCAGGTCAATTACGGAGCACGGAACAATCTGGGGTACAGTCTTGAAGAGTTGAAAAGCCTTACGCCGTTTGATCTCAAACCGGAGTTCAGCCGAGCCTCGTTTGAGGAGTTGATTGCGCCGCTGCGACGCGGTGAGCAGGACGTACTCACTTTCGAGACTGTGCACAAGCGCAAGGATGGCAGTCTGTATCCGGTGGAGGTGCATTTACAGCTGTCCCGATCTGAATCACCACCGGTATTCATGGCGATCATCCAAGACATCACCGCGCGCCAACAGGTGGAGGCGCGTCTGGATTATATCGCTCACTATGACTCCCTGACTGGCCTGCCCAACCGCCTCCTTATGCAGGACCGCCTGAAACAGGCCACGATCGATGCCAACCGGCACAAACACATGGTGGCAGTCCTGCTTCTCGATCTCGACCGTTTCAAGGTCATCAACGACACGTTCGGGCATGTGGTCGGCGATGCGCTGCTGAAAGAGGTGGCTGAGCGACTCAAGGCTTGCGTGCGGACCGGCGACACCATCTCGCGCCTCGGCGGGGACGAGTTCACTGTTGTTCTCACCAGAGTGATTCATGTGGAAGATGCCGTGCATGTGGCGCAGAAGATCATCGACAGTTTCACTGCGCCGCTCAAAGTAGATGGGCGTGAGTTGTTCACGAGCACGTCGATTGGCATCACGTTATATCCATTCGACGACAACAATATGGACAACCTGCTGCGTAACGCCGACGCGGCGATGTACCGCGCCAAGGAAATGGGTCGCAACACATTTCAGTTCTACACAGCGGAACTCAACCAGCGCATTGCCACGCGGCAGGCGTTGGAGACGGCGCTACGTTGCGCGCTCGACCATAATGAATTCCTGCTCCACTACCAGCCGCAGATAAACCTGAAATCGGGCAAGATTATCGGCACGGAGGCCCTGCTGCGCTGGCAACATCCTGAGAAGGGTCTGATCTCGCCGCAGGAGTTTATTTCAGTTGCTGAGGAAACTGGTTTGATCATGCCCATCGGTGAATGGGTGCTGCGCACCGCCTGCGCCCAGGTTAAGGTTTGGCACGATGCCGGTTCCAACGGTCTTCCGGTCGCAGTAAACATCTCCGGGCGCCAGTTCCAGAACCGCGATCTTGCAGAACTGGTGAAAACTGTGCTGACAGAAACCGGGCTTGACCCGCATCAGCTTGACCTGGAACTGACGGAGAGCATCCTGATGAATGACGCCGAATCCACCCTCATCTCCATGAATAAGCTGCATGCGCTCGGAGTGACATTCTCCGTGGATGACTTCGGTACCGGATACTCGTCGCTGTCTTATCTCAAGCGCTTCCCGATAGACACATTGAAGATCGACCAGTCCTTCGTGCGCGATATCCCCAACAATACCGACGACACGGCGATTGCACGGGCCATTATCGCTATGGCACACAGTGTCGGGATCAAAGTCATTGCAGAAGGGGTCGAAAACGCAGAGCAGCTTGCTTTTCTGCGCACCCACAAATGTGACGGCATGCAGGGCTATTACTTCAGTATACCGGTTCCTGCCGAGGCGATAACCAAACTCCTGCAAAATGAATGTCCAACGTCACGGCGCAGACAACCCAGAGGAAACAAAAGGCAGCCCGGAAAAGAAGCCCACTAGATCATGACTAGGCGTGCGCTCGTCTGTGCTAGCATTAATGTCTAGAGCGTGGTGTACGCCAGCAATGTAGGTGGAGTAGCGAGGGGGCGCGTCATGGTGGAACACGAATACACCTTGGATGAGTTGAACCGCGGTAGCCCCCTCAGCCAGAAGCTCGTCGCCATACATGAGGTGCTAAAGCGCCGACTGCGCTTGGTCGATCGCATCGCCGTAGTGGTCTATGACGCCAAGACGGACCTGCTCAAGACATTCCTCCATAGCAGTGGCCCGGACGACCCGTTGTCCCATTATCAGAACCGCCTCAGCGACGCGCCGTCGCTGCTGGAGGTCAAAGAGAGCCGCCGACCGCGCGTCATCGGCGACATCAATGCCTTCTCTGGCGGTACTCACGAGCATACGCGCCGCATCGCCGTCCAGGGTTACCGCTCAAGCTACACCCTGCCGATGTACATGAGCGGCACCTTCTTCGGCTTCGTGTTCTTCAATTCCTACCTCAAGAACCCCTTCCGCGCCAACACTCTCCACGTCCTCGATCTGTTCGGCCACCTCGTGTCCCTGGTGGTGAGCACCGAACTTGCCAACATACGCACCCTGCTGTCGTCGGTGAAGGTGGCAAAGGACTTCACCTATCATCGCGATATCGAGACCGGCGCCCACCTGGACCGCATGTCGCGCTATGCGCGCCTCATCGCCAAGGAACTCGCGCCGCAGCACGGTTTCGACGACGAGCACATCGAAAACATCTTTCTATTCTCCCCCCTGCATGACATCGGCAAGATCAGCATCCCTGATGCCATCCTTCACAAACCCACCGCGCTCACGCCTCAGGAATTCGAGATCATGAAAACCCACACCTCGAAGGGACGTGAGATCATCGACGACATCATGCAGGACTTCCGGCTCGAGGCCATGGCCCATATCGATATGCTGCGCAATATCGCCGAGTACCACCACGAGCGTATGGGCGGCCAGGGCTATCCCAAGGGCCTCGCCGGCGCGGCCATCCCTATCGAGGCACGTATTGTCGCGGTGGCCGACGTCTTCGATGCGCTCACCAGTCAGCGTCCTTACAAACACGCCTGGAGCAACGATGAGGCGTACGCGGCCCTTGGACACTTGGCGGGCCCGCATCTCGATCCGGATTGCGTCGCGCCCATGATCAAACTGCGCGCCAAGGTTGAAGATATCCAGGCACAGTTTCGGGAGACGGTGTTTGCCTGACATAACTTGTACGGGGAAAATAAACTGCTTACCTGATTCACTCGTAACTTATTGATCTATCGTTGCACGCATTGCCTAGTGTGGGACGAAAGTCCTTACCTCACGAGACTGCTAATCGATCTGGGACTGCATTTCAAGGTAATAAAGTTCTTACCTGTGCCTAAGGTGCTATTTTAAAGCTGTTTTTATCACTCTCAAATTCGACATATTTGGTGCTCGAAAAAAGCATCTATTCAAAACCAAGCTCTGACGATACAGCGGATCAAGTTGGTCTGCCTGTGCACCGACCATTCTGCCCGATTGTACGGCGGACCGTACGACGTCCACATAGGCACGGATTTCTGCCGCTTTTCGCCAGGCACTTGCCTCATCTAACTGCCGAGGATTTCTCGGTAGTTCAAATCTAGGGGAACAGACGCGTCCAGCGCAACCCAATAGGAAGGCAACGGTCATGCTGAGTTCTGGAATATCTCAATCTGGTAGCCAAATCGGCTGTTGATTTCGTTTTGTGCGCCCTATACTGAATATTGCTGAACATGTGTAGGTAGGTAACCCGGCACGGCAAGCGGGTGCGCTTCTACTCGACGGTGGAACTGGTCAATGCGCTGGAACTGGAGAAGGCCGCCGGCAAGCAAGGCAAGCTCGCCTACAGCCTGATGCACAAGGACATGGTGATCCTCGATGAGCTGGGCTATCTGCCGTTCAGCCAGTCGGGCGGTGCATTGCTGTTCCACTTGTTGTCCAAGCTCTACGAACACACCAGCGTGATCATCACCACGAACCTGACGTTCGGCGAGTGGTCCAGTGTGTTCGGCGATGCCAAGATGACCACGGCGCTGTTGGACCGGTTGACGCATCACTGCCACATTGTCGAGACAGGCAACGAGTCCTACCGCTTCCGGTAGAGCAGTGCCACTTCCCGCACGCGCATCAAGGCCCGCGAGCAGGCCAAGCGCTCACTGAACGTGCCGGCGGAGGGATCCGAGCCTGAGGAGGTGACAGTGTAGCGGTCGCATCATGACCACAGGGATCCGCGTCAGACACTGCTATGGCGCGGATCCTTCTACGATCTGACAACCGAGACTGAACATCAAAGGAGGTGCGAAACCAGGACCGCTTCGATAGACTTATCCACAGTCGTGCATTGGTTCGAACGACATCGATCCCTGGTCAATATTCAAACGGAATCTCTGGTCAATTTTAAACCGGTACGAACACGCATGGCACGCAGTATACGACTGACCACACCCGACCCTCCCCCGCCATTCGCGACGAGGCACAGGATTCCCGGAAAGCGGACCAATTTATAGAGACTATCATGCCTAATTATGTCTCGACGTCACTCATCCGGTTGCTCAGATTCCTGGGGCCAGCTCTCTGAGTACTTGGTGAATTCGGTGAGGTGAGTAGGCCAGCGTTTGTCAATACTGTGGCGCTCGCCGGAGGCGCTACTGGCCCCATGCCGGAAATCGATTGACCATCTCGTTCTCGCCGGAATATTCTCACTGACAGATCTTGTAACTCATAACTATGGTCAACCATCGGTCGGCATATGGTCTATTTTCTACCGGCACAAAGGACGTGATGGCATTTTGGGTGTTGCGCATACGATGCTATCGTAGCTTACCTTCCTATCCGTACTGTTGAGTTGCACTTGCGAGTTGAATCCGCCATCAGCATATTTTGGAGATTCTGTAGAAATGCTTAGACGTAAATTCGAGCGGCTTGTACAACGAAGGCTACTGAGCAGTGAAGCGCTGGGGAAGGCAATTTCCGAATCCGAATCCTCAAAACAATACATAGAAGAAATTCTCCTGAAAAAAGGAATTCCGAAGCACGGTATCCTTTCTTGCCTCTCCGAGTTCTATAATTGCCTCTTCATCGAGTATGACGAGGGCATCACGGCATCCCGCAACGTGTTGAGACTGATGGATCCGGTCATGCTCAAAGCCGGGCTTTGGATGCCTCTTGCCGTCAACAAAAAGAAAGCTGAGGTTATCGCTTACAGTCCCGATGACTCTGCCCTGACTGGGAAAATACGCGAGGTCCTCGGTGTGGATGAGATCGAATTCAAGGTCGGCCTACCGGGTGATATCGTCCGGATTATAGAAAACAACTTCGATCTGAATCCCGATTTTCCCACAACGGCGGGAAGGACCCCACTTGCCAAGGTCAGGACATATCTTGCTGAAAGGCGTTCAGGGCTCGCGGAGCAAAGGACGGCCCTCGCCAGAGGAAGGACCGGGCTTGCTTTTCTCAGGACCGGGATTGCCTTTATAACGATAGCAGCGACTCTCATCAGGATGGTCGGCGTTGGATATCTCTCCATAATCGAGATCTTGCTTTTGATTTTAGGAATAGACGCAGTGTTCGATGGATTTAAATGGTATCTGCCAGTGCGAAAAGATGCCAGGAGGATCCTTGATTATTCAGCCAAAGAAGGCCCCGCCGGATACACTGCACTACAGGTTTCAAATACTGGCGGTGATCCCATCTATTCGAGAAGCGAGGTTGTCGAACACGCGGATGCTCTCCGAGCCGGATGGAGTAAGTTGTCGCCGGTGGAACGCAGAAGATTCCTCGCAAACGACAGAACGGACATGGCTGAAGAAAGGACCTTCCTTGCCAGTCTTCGCACACAAATGGCCAAGTCCCGCACTGGGTTGGCCTTTGCCAGAACCGGGATCGTGTTTTCTGGCTTGGGGCTCGCGCTCTTTAGGCAGTTTCACACAAGTGGATGGACTCTTTTCGACATCGTCTTGATGTTGATTGGAGCGCTGATGACTATAGAAGGCATACTGGAATACTTCCCCGGAAGAAG
>JBGPWJ010000023.1:0-16418 GCA_041492115.1 Gammaproteobacteria bacterium | reverse complement strand
GATCTCCACGCCGGCTTCGATGTTCGGCGGTATGGTGAGCGCATCCGCCTTCATCAAGGCGGCGACGTAGTCCGGATTGGCGTCGCGCAGCTGGATATAGGCTATTTCGTAATCGAGCAGCGCGTTGCCGCCGCCGCTGGCCGCGCTGGATGCGCAGTGAATGATGAAGGCGCGGACACGCTGCTCAGGGGTGTTGTAATAACCGTCGGTGTGCCAATTGAGTGGCTTGTCGGTATACGGGATGTACTCCTGCTGGCGTCCTTCCGCCATCACTCGCAATGATGAGATGCTGTCTTCATCTGCGCACAGATTGCCGTCCAGGCGCCGCAATCCGAATCGCTCACCGAGGCAGCGTAGCGCGTCTTTGTCCACGGCGGCGCCATGCCGGCAGGCATAGATGGCCATATTGGTCTTGCCGCAGACACGAAGGATTTCCTGATATTCCGCGGGGCTTAATTGTTTAGGATCGTTGATTTCAACGACCAGTTGCTGCGCCGTGCGCGGGTAGTCATCCAATTTCTCATCGCGCCATGCGGCGTAGGCGCGCGCGTCATCGAGCGCGAATACAGCGCGCGGATCATGCAGAACCGGGGAACGGAGTTTCAAGGACATATTGATAGACAGACTGCGTAACGGACCTTGACAGGAATTCCGGGTGCGGCAAGCCCGGCCAAGACGATATTGTACCGGAGACTCCAAGCATGGACTGCATCGTGTCACCGGGCAACGATTGCGCTGTTGACAGCGCGACTGGAGAAGTCTGCTCAACACTCGTACAATTCCGGCTATATTACTGAACAGCTATGGTAATACCCAGGATCGCCCCTCTGCCATGAGAAACACCACCGGTTCGGCAACCCCAGCCATACCCCATTCGGGATAGCGCCGGCTTGCCTCCCCTCCCAACGGAAGGGTACTATGTTTTGTCAGGTTGCTCGTAAACTTCACAACAGCATTCAGGCGAGCTTGATGTGCGTCCGTACGCGGCAGGTTGACCGGAGGTTCGCGGCAATCCCGCAGCCAAGTTTCAGGTATTTGAATAACAGGTACGGCGCACTGTAAACGGCCGGACCATACGCCACAGTGATCACAGACTTGAGGAGACAACGCCATGGGTAACAATACGCACGATACTCCGATGCTCGACCAACTCGAAAGCGGCCCCTGGCCCAGCTTTATTTCCGGCATCAAGCGTTTGCGCGACAAGCACCCGGAAGAGCGTATCCGGGACATGACCAACGACCTGCTCGGACAACTCGAGCACTCCTACGAAACCCGCAAGGGCTACTGGAAAGGCGGCACGGTCAGCGTATTCGGTTACGGCGGCGGCATTATCCCGCGCTTCTCCGAAGTCGGCGCCATGTTCCCCAAGTCCAAAGAATTCCACACCCTCCGCGTTCAGCCGCCCGCCGGCAATCACTACACCACCGCCATGCTGCGTCAGTTGGCCGACAGCTGGGAAAAATGGGGTTCAGGCCTGGTGACCTTCCACGGTCAGACCGGCAACATCATGTTCATCGGCACCAACACCGATAACACCCAGCACTTCTTCGACGAAATCAACGAGTATGGTTGGGACCTCGGCGGCGCCGGTCCTTGCGTGCGCACCGCCATGTCCTGCATCGGCGCCGCGCGTTGCGAGCAGTCCAACACCAACGAGCACAAGCTGCACTTGACGCTGGTGAATGCCTTCATCGACGACATGCACCGTCCTGCGCTCCCCTACAAGTTCAAGTTCAAAGTCTCGGGTTGCCCGAACGATTGCATGAACGCCATCGAGCGCGCCGACTTCGCCGTGATCGGCACCTGGCGCGACGACATCCAGGTCGACCAGGCCGAAGTCAAAGCCTTCGTCGCCAAGAAAGGCCGCAAGCACGTCATCGACAACGTCATCACCCGCTGCCCGACGCAGGCCCTGTCACTGAATGACGACGACACCCTGACCATCGACAACAAGAGCTGCGTGCGCTGCATGCACTGCCTGAACGTCATGACCAAGGCACTCTCCCCCGGTGACGACAAGGGCGTCACCATTCTCATCGGTGGCAAGCGCACCCTGAAGATCGGCGACCTGATGGGTACCGTCATCATCCCGTTCATGAAGCTCGAAACCGACGAAGACTACGAGAAGATCCGTGAACTGGCCCAGAACTGCATCGACTTCTTCGCCGAGAACGCCCTCGAACACGAGCGTACCGGTGAAATGATCGAGCGCATCGGTCTGGTCAACTTCCTGGAAGGCGTCGGAGTTGAAGTCGATCCGAACATGATCGCCAGCCCGCGCCAGAGCAGCTACATCCGCATGGATCAATGGGACGAAGAGGCCGAGAAGTGGTTCGCCCGCAAGGCCGAGCAGAAGCAGGCTGCGGCCGGCTAAGGCGTCACCCGCACTTATACGCAGCAGACAACGACGGGGCGTGCACACACTGTGACACGCCCCGCCATCTGATGAACCAGAAAATATTATTTGTTGGAGGCAACCATGGCTGAAGCATTCGCGGCGAAACGCACCCCCATTGAATCCGGCTGCCCGGATGGGTTCCAGTATATGCATCCCCTCATGACCAAGAATTTTGGCATGTGGAAATATCACGATCGTCCCCGTCCCGGCGTTCTGCGCCACGTCGCCAAGTCCGGCGATCAACTCTGGACGGTGCGTGCCGGCACGCAGCGTATTCTCGATGTGTTCACCCTACGCACGCTTTGCGACATCGGTGAAAAGTTCGGGGAAGGCCATGTGCACTTCACCATCCGCAGCAACATCGAATTCATGGTTGGCAGCGAAGCCAAGGTCAAACCGCTGATCGACGCGCTCGAAGCCGCAGGCTTCATCGTCGGCGGTACCGGCAACTCGGTCGCCATGATCTCGCACACCCAGGGCTGGTTGCATTGCGACATCCCCGGCACCGACGCCTCCGGCGTGGTGAAGTCGATGATGGACGAGCTCATCGACGAGTTCAAAAAGGAAGAGATGCCGAACCGCGTGCATATCACCACCTCCTGCTGCCAGATCAACTGCGGCGGCCAGGGTGATATCGCCATCAACGTGCAGCACACCAAGCCGCCCAAGATCAATCATGATCTGGTCGCCAATGTTTGCGAGCGTCCTTCCGTTGTAGCGCGTTGCCCGGTGGCCGCGATTCGTCCCGCCATGGTCAACGGCAAGCCGTCGCTGGAAGTCGATGAACGCAAGTGCATCTGCTGCGGCGCCTGCTACCCACCCTGCCCCCCGATGCAGATCAACGATCCCGAGAACACCAAGCTCGCGATTTGGGTCGGCGGCAACCACTCGAATGCACGCAGCAAGCCGAGCTTCCAGAAGCTGGTCGCCGCGGGCATCCCGAACAATCCGCCGCGTTGGCCGGAAGCGACCGCAATCGTGAAGCGTATTCTGAAAGAATACAAAGCCAATGCCCGCGATTACGAGCGCATGAACGACTGGATCGACCGTATCGGCTGGCCGCGCTTCTTTGAAGTAACCGGGCTGCCGTTCACCAAGTTCCACATCGACAACTGGCGTGGCTCGCGTCACAGCCTGAATGCATCCACCTACATTCGCTTCTAAGATTGATTTAGGTCAACGCTAGAGCGGCGGCGCAGTAGTACAGATGCGCTATGGCTAGGTATTACATAAGGTAGGTGAGGCATGAAGTTCGGGATATTGGTAAACGAGGGGCCCTATACGCATCAGGCATCGGACACCGCCTATCAGTTCGTCAAGGCGGCAATTGATAAGGGGCATGAGATTAATCGCGTATTTTTCTACCATGATGGTGTGAATAACTCGTCGAGCCTGACGGAACCGCCGCAGGATGATCGCAATATCGTTGATCGCTGGTCAAAGCTGGCCAAAGAACACAACGTTGACTTGGTGGTCTGTGTTGCGGCCGCCCTGCGTCGAGGCATCAAAGACAACAACCTTGCACAGGGTTTCCGCATCTCCGGTCTTGGACAGTTGGTCGAGTCCGGCATCCAGTCGGATCGCTTGGTTGTGTTCGGGGATTGAGCAAGGGGATGACTATGACTGAAGATACTGGCGGTATTGAAATGGAAGGCGGTCCCGGCGTAATAAAGAAGTTCATGTACGTGAATCGCAAGGCACCGTACGGAACGATCTATGCGCTGGAATCGCTTGAGGTGGTACTGATCGCCGCGGCATTCGATCAGGACGTGAGTCTGGCATTCATCGACGACGGTGTTTACCAAATCGCCAAGGGCCAACGCACCAAGGGCATCGACGTGAAGAATTTCTCGCCGACTTACCGTGCATTGGAAGGCTACGACATCGAGAAGCTCTATGTCGCAAAGGAATCACTGGAGCAGCGTGGCCTGACCGAAGACGATCTGCTCGTTGATGTCCAGGTCGTCAGTGCCGCCGAGATGGCCGACCTGATGGACCAGCAGGACGTAGTATTTAGCTTCTGAAGAGGGTTGATTGACCATGACCATGCTGCACATCGTTAACAAATCACCGTTCGAACGCAATTCGTTCGATACCTGCCTGAAGAACGCCAAGGCCGGCAGCGCCATTCTCCTGATCGAGGATGGCGTTTACGCGGCAGCAAAGGGAACGGCAGTGACAGAGCAGTTGAAGAAGGCCATGGGCAACCATGCCGTTTACGCGCTCTGGCCGGATGTTGAAGCCCGCGGTATGCAGGACCGCACACTTGAAGGCATCAAACTGATCGACTACAACGGTTTTGTCGATCTGACGGCCGAACACAGTAATGTACAGAGCTGGCTCTGATACTGACGCACATTTACCACACCGAAGTTTGATTGATATCCAATAGGAGATTCGAACATGGCACTAGTAGTTGATGGCAAAACAGTCGAAACGGATGAAGAGGGTTATCTGTCCGACCTGAACGATTGGAGCGAAAGCATAGCCACCGAAATGGCCAAGCTGGACAATGCCGAACTGAGCAGCGCCCATTGGGAAGTGATCAATTTCCTGCGCGAGTACTACCAGGAATATCAGATCGCTCCGGCCGTGCGCGTGCTCACCAAGGCCATCGGCAAGAAGCTGGGTCCGGACAAAGGCAACAGCAAGTACCTCTACGAGCTGTTCCCCTACGGCCCGGCCAAGCAGGCCTGTAAATACGCCGGTCTGCCCAAGCCGACGGGTTGCGTCTAAGACGTCGCAGCAGGGGGTTAATCACCCCCTGCCCCATTTCATTCACCGCCTAGAGGGTACAGAAGCATGTCGTTTCTGACGGTTGCCTATGCGCTGTTGTTCTATGCGGCGACGCTGATCTTCGTCGTTGGATTGGCGTTCCGTATACGTTTGTATGCGCGCACACCCGCTCCCCTCAAGATCCCGACGATGCCCGCGCCTGTCACGCAGACCGGCGTGGTGATGCGCATGGCGCGTGAAGTTGTTTTGTTTGAAAGCCTATTCAAGTCCAACAAGTGGACTTGGCTGTTCGGCTGGATTTTCCATCTGTCCCTACTGCTCGCCTTCTTCCGTCATCTGCGCTACGCCATGAGCCCGGACAATATTCTCTGGCCATTGGTGAGCCTGCAGGTTGTGCAAAGCTTCGGTCGTTATGCCGGCTTGGCCATGCTGGTCGGCCTGCTCGGCTTGTTCGGTCGCCGTCTCTTTGTGGAGCGCGTGCGTTACATCTCCGCACCGTCCGATTATCTGATGCTGTTTCTGCTGCTCGCGATCGCGGGCAGCGGTGTGCTGATGTCCTTCGTCTCGCACACCGATATCGTTTCCCTAAAGGCATTCGTGCTCGGCCTGATGTATTTCGAATGGCACCCACTGCCGACCGATCCGATTCTGTTGGTGCACCTCGGCTTGATCGTCGTGCTGCTGATCATCTTCCCGATCAGCAAGCTGCTGCACGCACCCGGCGTGTTCTTCAGCCCGACCCGCAATCAGGTCGATGATTCACGCGACAAGCGTCACGTCAACCCGTGGGCTGTTGAGCCCGGCAAAGCGCAGTAACCTTGAGGAACCGCACGTGGCCGACTTCGAAACGCCTGAGCTGAAAGAATACCCGGTCATTCCGGTGATCGTGAATGACTCGATGGCGCACAGCAAGCCGTACATCGCCGCCGCCAAATTCCAAGAGTCCCTGGGCTTCCCCGGTGAGCTGGTGGAAAACTGGCAGGAGAAGGCCATCGAGAAGATGGGTGATCTCCTCGGCAAGTCGCGCGCCCTGCGGGTGTTCCTCGATTCCTGCGTGAAGTGCGGCGCCTGCACCGACAAGTGCCATTACTTCCTCGGTACCAGCGATCCGAAGAACATGCCGGTGGCGCGTCAGGATCTGCTGCGCAAAGTCTATCGCCGCTATTTCACATTCGCTGGCAAATATTTTCCCAAGCTGGTCGGCGCCGTCGATCTCACTAAAGACGTGCTCGACGACTGGTACAGTTATTTCCACCAGTGTTCCCAGTGCCGCCGTTGCTCGGTGTTCTGCCCCTACGGCATCGACACCGCCGAGATCTCCATGGCCGCGCGTGAAATCATGGATCACATCGGCGAAGGCCAGAAGTACTGCAACGAGATCATCGCCAAGGTCCACATCATCGGCAACAATCTCGGCCTGCCCGAGCCCGCGCTGCGCAATACGCTCGAAGGTCTGGAAGAAGACGTCAAAGACGAAACCGGCGTCGATGTGCGTTTCCCACTCGATGAGAAAGGCGCCGAAGTATTGGTCATAACGCCGTCCGCGGACTTCTTCGCCGAACCGCACGTCGACGGTCTGATGGGTTACGGTAAAGTGTTCCACGCCGCCGGCATCAGCTATACCTTCAGTTCCTTCGCGTCGGAAGCCGCCAACTTCGGCATGTTCATCGGCAGCTACGAGCAGATGCAGAAGCTCGCGCTGCGCATCCGCGAAGCCGCCCTTGATCTGGGCGTAAAGCGCATCATCGTCGGCGAATGCGGCCACGCCTGGCGCGTCGCCTACAGCTTCTGGAACACCCTGGCCGGTGTCGGCCACGGCGGCAAGGACCCCTACGCGCAGATGCTGCAGAAGCAGCTCGATCCGCGTTACCCGGTGCCGCAGCACATCTGCGAATTCACCTACGACCTGATCCAGCGCAATGCGCTGACCCTGGACAAATCGGCCAACGATGATCGCATCGTGACCTTCCACGATTCCTGCAACGTCGCCCGCGCCTCGCGCATGGGCAACATGCCGCGCGGTCAGTTCATCATTCCGCGCGAAGTGATCAAGGCCTCGTGCAATCACTACGTTGACATGGACCCGGACACCATCCACGAAAACACCTTCTGCTGCGGCGGCGGCGGCGGTCTGCTGACCGACGATTTGATGGAACTGCGCGTCAAAGGCGCCATGCCGCGCATGCAGGCCCTCAAGCACGTCGTCGATGAACACGGCGTCAACACCCTGGCCGCGATCTGCGCCATCTGCAAGAGTCAGTTCGCCAAGGTGCTGCCGTATTACAAATACAAGATGGACATGATCGTCAGCGTTCACCAGTTGGTGAGCAAGGCGATTGTCCTCGGCGGCAAACAGTAACAACCGATTTGCGATTGACTTTCAACAACCATTTTTCGAGACAGAGTTACAGGAGATCACGCATGGCCACCTCCAGTGAAAAGATGAACGAGAAGCTGACCTTCCGCAAATACGAGGAAGGCGACAAAGACTGGCACGCCTGGGGCGAGCAGATCTTCGATGCCGATCACACCCACAAGTGCCCGACCTACGTGCACCGCACACCGCCCTGCCAGGGCAGCTGCCCGTCCGGTGAGGACATCCGCGGCTGGCTGGATATTGTGCGCGGCATCGAAAAGCCCTCCAAGGACGTGACCTGGCAGGAATACGCCTTCCGCCGCTCCACCAATGCCAACCCGTTTCCGTCGATCATGGGCCGCGTCTGTCCCGCGCCCTGTCAGGACGGTTGCAACCGTAACCAAGTCGAAGACTTCGTCGGCATCAATGCCGTCGAACAGTTCATCGGCGACACCGCACTGGCCAATAACTACACCTTCCCGAAACCCGAGAAAGAAACCGGCAAGAAAGTCGCCATCATCGGCGGTGGTCCCGCCGGTTTGGCCGCCGCCTATCAGCTGCGCCGCATGGGTCATGGCGCCACCGTGTTCGACGACCACAAAGAACTCGGCGGCATGATGCGCTACGGCATCCCGGGTTATCGTACTCCGCGTCAGGTGCTGGACGGCGAAATCGGCCGCATCACCAACATGGGTGTCGAGATCCGCATGAACACTCGCGTCGGTCGCGACATCAGCATTGAACAGTTGGAAAAGGATTACGACGCCATCCTCTGGGCTATCGGCACGCATGTCGGCCGTGCGCTACCGGTACCCGGCGCCGATGCCGAGAACTGCATCTCCGGCGTGGCCTTCCTGGCCGCCTTCAATGACGGCCGCCTGAAGGGCGTCAACGGCAAGGTGATCTGCGTCGGCGGTGGCGACACCTCCATCGACGTCACCTCTGTAGCCCGCCGTCTCGGCCACATCGACAAGATCAATCCGCAGGACCGTCCCGAACTGATCGTGCGCGGCTTCACCGCACAGGACGTGGTCGACACCGCGCAGCGCGAAGGCGCCGACGTGACACTGACCTCGTTGTTCCCGATCGACAAGATGACCGCCGCACAGCACGAAGTCCATGACGCCCTGCACGAAGGCGTGAAGATCCTGGACAATGTCATGCCGACCGAAGTGATCAAGAACGCGGCAGGCCGCGCTATCGGCCTGAAGATGGTCGGTATCAACATGGTCAACGGCCGTCCGGTCGCGAAGGAAGGCACCGAGTTCACCCTTGAGGCCGACCTGATCATTGCCGCCATCGGTCAAAGCGGCGACTTGACCCAGGGTCTGGAACCGCTCGACAACGGCAAGGGCTTCATCAACTTCGATAAGAACTACCAGGTGCCCGGTCGCAAGGGTCACTTCGTCGCCGGCGACATCGTTCGTCCGCATCTGCTCACCACCGCCATCGGTCAGGGCTCGGTAGCCGCGGAAAGCATCAACCAGTACCTGGCGAATCAGGAACTGAGCAAGCGTCCGCGCGTCGACGTGCATCATTACAACCTGCTCGATAAACTCCTGGAAACGGGCCTGGCGCCGTCAGAGTACGACCACGAGCAGGCCTGGGGCACCGACGGTTCCAAGGCCGCGATTCACAACTACGAAGACCGCGCCGCCCACGAGATTATTCCCTCGGACAAGCTGTTCCTCGGTCATTTCGCCTTCACGCCGCGCATCAAGCGCGAAGAGAAGCAAGTCGATGCCGAGCACGTCATCGGCGACTACAACGAGCGCATGATCGGACTGCCGGAAGCAGAGGCCGTCAAAGAAGCCAAACGCTGCATGAGCTGCGGCATGTGCTTCGAGTGCGACAACTGCGTGATCTTCTGTCCGCAGGAAGCCGTCAAACGCACGCCGAAGAAGGAGTCGACATTGGGCCGTTACGTGTACACCGATTACACACGCTGCATCGGCTGCCACATCTGCGCCGATGTCTGCCCGACCGGTTACATCGAAATGGGCATGGGCGATTAAGTACTGAAATGCAAGAGGCAATGATGATCAGCCTGGCAAAATGGTCGCGTCTGCTGGCGCTCGCGGTGGTGGCATTCGTGCTGCTCACGGCGCCGGCGCGTGCCGAAGAAGAAGCGGAAGGCGGCCGCGTGCCCATGCCCAATGAAGTCGAGGCCAAGGGTAAGCAGTGCGTGCAGCCGACCGATGTCATGCGTCGCAACCACATGCAGTTCATCCTGCATCATCGCGATGAGACCATGCACAAGGGCATTCGCACCAAGCAGTACAGTCTCAAGGAATGCATCAACTGTCATGTCCAGCCGAAGGCCGATGGCAGTTATCCCAGCATCCACACCAAAGAACATTTCTGCAACAGTTGCCACACCTACGCGGCGGTGCACATCGATTGCTTCGAGTGCCACGCCACCCACCCGGTGGGCAATGCCAGTGATGTGGCCGCCAAGACCGAAACGGGCCCGCAGTCTATGGACAAGGCCCCTGCGGCTGGAGGAACGGCGCAATGAGCGAGCAGCAATCACCTATGACTGAAGGCTGCAGCAGCAGTCGCCGCAATTTCCTGACCGGCGCGATTGCCACTGTCGCCGGCGTCGCGGTCGCGCCCGGCATCAGCTTGATCAGCCTGGCACAGGCCCGTCCTGCCGACGAGGCCGTCAGCAAAGACACCCGTTGGGGCATGTTGATCGACACCAGCAAATGCGCCGACGGCTGCACCGACTGCGTCACCGCCTGCGCCAAAGAAAACGGCTGGGGCATCGGCAGCACTGACGAACAGCACTCCGCCGATACACAGCGCGCCCAGTGGATCCGCAAAGTCGATCTGCGCGACAAGCACACCGGTTACACGCACACGCTGCCGATGCTCTGTCAGCACTGCGAAAATCCGCCCTGCGTGGATGTCTGTCCGACCGGCGCTTCGTTCCGCCGCGCCGACGGCATCGTACTGGTCGACAAGCACATCTGCATCGGCTGCCGTTACTGCATGATGGCCTGCCCCTACAAGGCGCGCTCATTCGTGCACGAAGTGCTGGAAGATCAGAAGCCATATGCACCGCGCGGCAAGGGCACCGTGGAAAGCTGCACCTTCTGCGTGCACCGCACCGATGCCGGTCGCACGCCGGCCTGCGTCGAGGCCTGCGCCGTCGGCGATCACCATGCCATGCTGTTCGGTGATCTCAATGATCCACGCAGCGAACTTTCCCAGCGTCTGTCCAAGGAAGCCAGCACCCAGGTGCGCGCCGATCTCGGCCTGAACGTGGGTGTGCGGTATCAAGGGATTTAGTTACCGGAATAAATTCGTCACTGAACGGAACAGTCCCCTCTCCCTGGTGGGGAGAGGGAGTTACACGGCACCTTGGGTTGGCAGGATTGGAAAGATTATGAAAAACGTCGCTTACCTCGAGATCGAAGGCCGCAGTCCGGGCTACTACGCCCTGCTCGGCCTGTTCGCACTGATGATCGCCATCGGCTTGGCCGCGGCCTTCTATATGGAAACGCACGGCCACTACGTCACCGGCATGAACAACCAGATCGTCTGGGGCACGCCGCACGTATTCGCGGTGTTCCTGATCGTCGCCGCGTCCGGCGCGCTCAATGTCGCCTCGATCGGTTCGGTCTTCGGCAAGAGTCTCTATAAGCCACTCGGGCGTCTATCCGGTCTGCTGGCCATCGCCCTGCTGGTCGGCGGTCTCGCGGTGCTGGTGCTCGATCTGGGTCACCCCGATCGCCTGATCGTGGCCATGACCTACTACAACTTCAAATCGATCTTCGCCTGGAACATCTATCTCTACATCGGTTTCCTGGGCGTCGTCGCCGTGTATCTGTGGATGATGATGGAACGGCGCATGAACATCTACTACACGAAAGCCGGCCTGATTGCCTTCGTCTGGCGTCTGCTGCTAACCACCGGTACCGGCTCCATCTTCGGCTTCATCGTGGCGCGTGAGCCCTACGACACGGCCCTGTACGCGCCGATGTTCATCATCATGTCGTTCTCCTTCGGCTTGGCGATATTCATTTTGGTGCTGATGGCCGCCTATAAGGGCAGCCACCGGGAACTCGGCAACGTCATGCTGTACCGGCTCAAAAACCTGCTTGGCGTGTTCATCGCCGCGGTTTTGTACTTTGTGCTGGTCTATCACCTGACCAAACTGTACGGCACCGAGCATCACGCCTCCGAGCGTTTCCTGCTGCTCGACGGCGGCATCTACACGCAGCTGTTCTGGATCGTGCAGGTGCTTATCGGCGGTCTGCTGCCGTTGGCAATGCTCTATCATCCGCACATGGGCAAGTCGCGCGCCTGGATCGCGGTCAGCGCGGTACTGGTGATCATCGGCGGCTTGGCGCAGATGTACGTCATCATCATCGGCGGTCAGGCCTTCCCGCTGGAGATGTTCCCGGGACAAGAAGTCACCAGCAGCTTCTTCGACGGCGTGGTCGGCCAGTATGCGCCCAGCCTACCGGAAGTCCTGCTCGGCCTTAGCGGCATCGGTATCGCACTCGGCGTGGTCACCTTCGCCATCAAGGTGCTACGCTTCCTGCCCGTGAGTTTGGCCGATGCGGATGTTGATCCGCATGCGGAAAAAGCCGCGCATTGAATTGCAATGTAGGGCGCGTATCACGCGCCTAATGAGTTGTCACACCCGTGCCTGGCACCGTAA
Source organism: Gammaproteobacteria bacterium (assembly GCA_041492115.1). Classification (GTDB taxonomy): domain Bacteria; phylum Pseudomonadota; class Gammaproteobacteria; order JBBQDK01; family JBBQDK01; genus JBBQDK01. Next base: position 4,253 of record JBGPWJ010000023.1, on the reverse strand, counting down.
TACGCGCCCTTCCTCAACTGTCGCAGGAGTGGGTTTAAAACCCGCCTCTGCGGTACGCACAGACACGTACCATGGCACACCTATTCATATCCGCCGCCCATAAATCTTCCGGCAAGACCACCGTCACCCTCGGCCTTTGCGCCGCGTTGGCGCAAGCGGGCCGGTGCGTGCAGCCCTTCAAAAAAGGCCCCGACTACATCGATCCGATGTGGCTGACCCAGGCCGCCGGCCGACCCTGCGGCAATCTCGATTTCTACACCATGAGCATCGACGAGATTCGCGCCAAGTTCGCGCAGCGCATGCAGGGCGCCGACATCGGTATCATCGAAGGCAACAAAGGTCTCTACGACGGTCTGGATCTGGACGGCAGCAACAGCAATGCCGCGCTCGCCAAGCTGCTCGATGCGCCGGTGGTGCTGGTGATCGACGCGCGCGGCATGACGCGCGGCATCGCGCCGCTGATCCTCGGCTATCAGGCCTTCGATCCGCAGATCCGCATTGCCGGCGTGATCCTCAATCAACTCGGCGGCAGCCGCCATGAAAGCAAACTGCGCGCGGTCATCGAGCATTACACCGATGTGAAGGTGCTGGGCGCGGTGCATCGCAATCCCGATCTGGAGATCGTCGAGCGTCACCTTGGGTTGATGCCGAGCAATGAAACGCCGCTGGCAACGCAGCGGATTGCGCGGATTGCCAGTGTGGTTGCGGCGCAGGTGGATCTGGCGGCTTTGCAGGCGGTGGCGGAGACGGCACCGCGTGTTGATGTTCGTGCTGCGCAGGGGACAACCACCCTCACCCCTACCGGCTCCGCCCCCCTCGCTTCGCTCTCCCCTGAGGGAGAGGGGATTAGAGTTCGGCTCGGGATTGCGCGCGATGCGGCGTTTGGTTTTTATTACCCCGACGATCTTGAAGCACTGCAATCCGGTGGCGCGGAACTGGTGACGATCGATACGCTGAAAGACACACGCTTGCCGGCCATCGACGGCCTGTTCATCGGCGGCGGTTTTCCCGAAACGCAGATGCAGGCGCTGGAAGCCAACAGCGCCTTGCGTTGCGCAATCCACCAAGCCATCGAAGCCGGTCTGCCGGTGTATGCCGAGTGCGGCGGGCTCATGTATCTGGCGCGCAGTATCCGCTGGGGTGAGCGCCGCTGCGAGATGGTCGGCGCGATCCCAGGCGATGTCGTGATGCATGAGCGGCCGCAGGGCCGCGGTTACATACGTCTGCGCGAGACCGGTGCGGGTCTGTGGCCCGCAGAGTCCGGCGCGCGCGCGCCGCTGGAATTCAATGCCCACGAGTTCCATTATTCCAGCCTGGAAAATCTGGCACCGAACACGCGTTATGCCTATCAGGTGCTGCGCGGCAACGGCGTGGACGGTCAGCACGATGGCATCGTCTACAAAAACGTCCTGGCCTGCTATGGCCATCTGCGCGATGCCACCAACCATCACTGGACCACACGCTTCCTGCGCTTCGTACGCGACTGCAAACAGTCCTCCACACAACCCAAAACAGCGACCTCACCATGACAGAGAACACCACAGCACCCATCATCACCCTCACCGCCTCCGCCGTGGAACAGATCCACCTCTCCTCCCGGCAGGGCGGCATGGAACGGCTGGCGCTGCGCATTGCCGCCACACGCCAGGACGACGGCAGCCTCATGTACGCCATGGGTTTCGATGAAAGCAGCATGGAGGATGAGCTGATCCGCAGCGGCGGTGTGACCGTGGTCATCGCACCAAAGGAAAAGGCCTTGCTGCAAGGCACCGTACTCGATTACGTGGAACTGGAACCGGGCGATTTCAAATTCATATTCATGAATCCGAACGACCCCAATTACGTCCCGCCGTCAGCGTAATCCATGCAGTGTCCCCGGGTGTACCCGTTGTGGCGTGGCTGCTGCGCCACTACAGCGGTTTCTGCCGTATAATTCGCTTCAGACTCACAGGCTAGGGACCCGGACATTCACTGACCATGACCTCTGTTCCTGACAGCAACATCGAACCTCAGCCACCGTCATTGTCCGATACGACCAATGACTGGCAGCCCAGGCATGCCAACCTGACGCGCAGCCGTTTGTTCGTGCCGCTCACCGGACTCGCGGCCGTGCTGATCGGGCTGGCCTGCAGCGGCTTGCTGGCCGTGCGTTATCCTGACTTCAGCGCGACGCTGACTGTTGTTCTGATCGGCCTGCTGATCAGCGCCGGCGTGCTGTTCAGCGTCATCCTCTACCGCATCCAGCGTCACCTCATCACACCGCTCTCACAAGTGCGTCATTGGGCCAGGCAGATGTGCAGCGGCAGGATCGCGGCGCGCATACCGGAACCGGATGACGGCGATTTCACCGAATTGGTGCGCGATATCAACAGTCTCGGCGAGGCCGTGGAGGCACTCTCGATGGACCTCGATACCGAGGTAAAAAAACAGACCGACCGCATCGCGCAGAAGACCCACTCACTGGAAGTACTTTACGACGTCGCGGCGACCATCAATGTCTCGCGCGATCTCGACGATTTGCTGAGCCGTTTTCTGCGCACTATGAAAGACGTGGTCAATGCCCGCGCCGCCTGCGTGCGCCTGCTCGATGAACACGGCACCATGCGCCTCGTCGCCAGTGTCGGCCTGGACACCGCCAAGGGTGAAGCAGAACACGTCGCCGGCGCGAAACTCAAACTGCGTATCAATGATGTCGATTTTGCCGACCTGGGCGTCGAGCAGGATCTCAGCCGTGATTGCGGCCCGCAAACCGCCCTGCCCTATTTCGACGATCCCAATGTGGAGATGATCGCCGTGCCACTGCAATACCGCGGCAACACCCTCGGCGTCTACAACATGTTCATCGACAAACCCGGTCTGTACGACCGCGAAGACGTCAAAGAGCTGCTGACCAGTATCGGTCGGCACCTGGGCATGGCCATCGAAAAGTCGCACATGGACAGTGAAGCGCGTCAGCTCAGCATCATGCAGGAACGCGCCACGCTCGCCAACGAACTGCACGACTCACTGGCCCAGACACTGGCCAGCCTGCGTTTCCAGGTGCGCGTGCTCGACGAAACCTTGCAGCAGAGCGGCGGCTTCACCGGCATCCCGGAACTGGAACAGGTTGAGAACAGTCTCGATGAGGCCTATTCCGAACTGCGCGAACTGATCGCGCATTTCCGCGCACCGATGGACGGCCGCGGCCTGTTGCCTTCGATCGAAGCACTGGTGAATCGCTTCCGCAATCAGACCGGCATCGCCATCTTCCTGCAGAGCAGCGAATGGAAACTGGACAGCCTGCCGCCGAACACGGAAATGCATGTGCTGCGCATCGTCCAGGAATCACTCGCCAACATCCGCAAGCACAGCCATGCCAACAACGTGCGCGTCATGCTGCGCAGCGACCGCGATGGCAACTGCCAGGTGCTGGTCGAGGACGATGGTATCGGCATCGGTGTACCGGTGATGGGCGGCCATCCCGGCGAGCACATCGGTCTGTCGATCATGCGCGAGCGCGCCAGCAGTGTCGGCGGCGAACTGCGCATCGAAAGCGAACCGGGCGAAGGCACCAGCATCGAACTCACCTTCCAATACCACAAGCAGGATCTTTCCATCCTGCCGGCAATCAAGACATCCTAGCCCAGGTCGCTATACACTTATGATACCAGCCACCCGCCTAACCGCAGACCACTCGCCGTTGCAGCGTACGTGCATACTGTTATTCACACAAAGGAATGAACCTCAACCATGCGCATCCTGATCATTGACGACCACGCGTTGTTCCGCGTCGGCCTGGAAGGCCTGCTGGATCGGCGCGGCATCGAAGTTGTGGCTGCAGTCGGCGATGGCCGCGAAGCCGTGCAACTGGCCGCACAACACAATCCCGATATCATTCTGCTCGACATGCGCATGCCGTACATGAACGGTCTGGAAGTGTTGCGCACGCTGCGCGAACAAGGCATGAAGATGCCCATCGTCATGCTCACCACCAGCACCGACGAACGCGACCTGGTCGAATCACTGCGTAGCGGCGCCAACGGTTACCTGCTCAAAGACATGGAACCCGACGAACTGGTCTCGGCACTGCGCGACAGCGTCGCCGGCAAAACCGTGGTGGCGAAGGACATGACCACTGTGCTCGCCAAGGTGGTGCAAGGTGAATCCAGCAGCGCCAGCCGCGCCACCCCGTTCTCCGAACTCACCCCGCGCGAACGCGAAATCCTCTGCCACCTGGCGGAGGGCCGCAGCAACAAAGTCATCGCACGACATCT
>JBGPWJ010000298.1:0-2667 GCA_041492115.1 Gammaproteobacteria bacterium | reverse complement strand
GCCACCAGCGGCGGCGCGTCTTCGATGCCGATCTGATAGACGCGGTTCTCGTAACTGTTCAGGCCGAGCAGCGAGCCGTTGCTGGCATAACCGGCGCTGTCGATGGCGTTTAGAATGCAGTCGGGGTCGAGGCCTTGGTAGGGCGGTGTGTGTTCCATGCGGTAGTGTAATGGTTCTATGTAGGTTGGGGTGAGGCGGTGTTTGCCGAGCCCCAACAGGGCTGCCACGACTGTTGGGGTTCGCTACGCTTACCTCAACCTACATTTTGTGTTGTTCCAGTACCAGATTCAGCGTAAATCTAACTCCGAATCCCGTCACATCCGTCGGAATATGCGCCAGCCCGCCTTTGTTATTGCCGGCGGACAGGTCGACGTGTATCCACGGAATCGTTTCCGGTACGAAGCGGTTCAGAAAGCGCATCGCGTGGATGTGGTCGGGGCCGCTGTCGATGCTGCATTGCTTGATGTCAGCGATATCACTCTCCAGCGCCTTCTCGTAATCCGCATCGACAGGGAAGGGCCAGACGCGTTCACCGCTGGCTTGACCGGCGGCGATGATCAATGCCGTGAATTCGCTGCGGTTGCTGAAGGCGCCGCTGTAGAGCGAGCCGAGCGCCGCCACGCAGCTACCGGTCAAAGTTGCGTAGTCGATCATCAAGCCGGGTTTGCCCTTGCCGGCCAGGGCCAGTGTGTCGGCCAGCACCATGCGGCCTTCGGCGTCGGTGTGGATCACTTCGATCGTAGTGCCGTTGCAGGCCGTGACAACATCATTCTGTTTGTAGGCCTTCGGGCCGATATGGTTTTGCGCCAGCGCCAGCCAGCAGTCCACCGGAAAATCCACCTTCAGTTCAGTGAGCGCCAGCAAGGTGCCCAGCGCCACGGCGCTGCCTTCCATGTCCTCGTGCATGCCCAGCATGTACTTGGACGGTTTCAGATTGGTGCCGCCGGTGTCGAAGCAGATGCCCTTGCCGACCAGCGCCAGCGTCGGTTTGCGGGTGCGCTGCTTGGGCGTGTAGCGTAGATGCAGAATGCCGGCATCGGCTTCTGGGCTGCCCTGTGCCACAGCCAGGAAAGCGCCGGCATTGAGACGTTGCAGCGTGCCTATATCGAGGAAGCGCAGACGCCATTGCTGTTGCTTGGCCAGTTTGGTGACACGTTGACGGTAATGTTTCGGCGTCAGTTCATTGGGTGGCAGTTGTGTGAGAAAGCGCGCCAGGGCGTTGCCGCGTGCCTCGGCGAGTGTCTTTGCATACTCCTGATGACCGGCGCCGTGCACCACGATGGTCTGCAAGACCTGATGGTGTTCAGGCTTGCTCTTGTAACTGGGCATCTGCGCCGTGGCCGCGAGCAGGGCGGCAACCTGTGCCTCGGCGGCGCGTGCGGCAAGTGCATCATCAAGGCCCGCCAAGCACACCATCACTTGCTCGGGTTTGTGCTTGAGCGCGGCGGCGGCCAGTGCGCGCGCCAGGCTGAGCAGTTCGAAGGCGCTGCTGTCGGGTTTGATGCAGGCCACAGCGACGTGCGTGCTACCGCGGTTGGGCAGATCGGTGGCCAGCAGAACAGTGTTGCCGGTCTTGGCGGGCAGTCGCGCGACGCGTTGGCGCAGGACCTCGGCATAAGGCACAACCGGCCATTCTTTGTGCAATGCGCCCTCGGGCAGCAGCAGTATCAGCGCCTCGGCGGCATCCACGCGGCGCGCGTCCGGCAGGCCGGGGTGTTGATTTATTTTGATTTTAATGTTCGGTACATCGTTATTACGCATGGTTTTGCCTTGACCTTGTCGACTAAAACACTGATCATATCGCGCTTGCTATTTTTCGGGTATCAGCCCGTCCTCACGCCCCCTTATTGCCTTATTAAGGAGACCTATGAAGGTCGCTGATAAAAAACGGTTGCTGCGCGAGATGCTGTTCGCGCGGCGCTTTGAAGAGCGTTGTTACGAAGCCTATGTGGAACGCAAGATCGGTGGCTTCCTCCACCTCTACCCCGGCCAGGAAGCCTGCGCGCACGGTGTGCTGGAAGCGGCGCGTCCCGGTCACGACTATGTGATCACGGGTTACCGCGACCACATCCACGCCATCAAGTGCGGCGCCGACCCGAAAGCGGTGATGGCCGAACTGTATGCCAAGGAGACCGGTAGCAGCAAGGGCCGCGGCGGCTCCATGCACATCTTCGATGTCGCGCATCATTTCATGGGTGGCTATGCGCTGGTGGGCGGACCCTTCCCGCTGGCAGCAGGCATCGGCAAGGGCATCAAGATGAAGGGCGGCGATGAAATTTCCATCTGCTTCCTCGGCGACGCCGCCAACAACCAGGGCACCTTCCACGAATCGCTGAACATGGCGAAATTGTGGAACCTGCCGGTGCTATACGTCTGCGAGAACAATCTCTACGGCATCGGCACGCGCATCGACCGCTCCACGGCGGTGATCGATCAGTACAAGCGCGTGTCCGGTTATGACATCCCCGCCGCGCAGGTCGATGGTCAGGACATCGAAGTCGTCTACGCCGCGGCCAAGAAAGCCGTTGACCACGTGCGCTCCGGCAAGGGTCCGTATTTCCTCGAACTGATGACCTACCGTTATCGCGGCCACTCCATGTCCGACTCCAACGCCTACCGCGCCAAGGACGAGGAACGCATGTGGGGCACGCGCGATCCGATCATCAT
>JBGPWJ010000255.1:0-3802 GCA_041492115.1 Gammaproteobacteria bacterium | reverse complement strand
GCCGGATGCGCTGCTGATCGGCACTGTCGGTCGCATGGAGGCGGTGAAGGATCCGCTCAATCTGGCGCGGGCGTTTGTGTTTTTGCACGCGCAACGTCCGGATCTCGCGCCGCGCCTGCGCTTGGTGATGATCGGCGCCGGCCCACTGTTGGAGGATGCGCGCGCCTGTCTGCACCAGGCAGGGCTGGCGCGGCAGGTGTGGTTGCCGGGTGCGCGCGACGATATCGCCGCGCTGTTACCGGCACTGGATCTGTTCATCCTACCCTCGCGGGGCGAGGGCATCTCCAACACCGTGCTTGAGGCCATGGCCTGCGGACTGCCGGTGATTGCAACGGCGGTGGGCGGCAATACCGAACTGGTCGAAGCGGATGTGACGGGCATGTTAGTCCCGCGTGACGACCCGCGGGCTCTGGCTTTGGCGATGGCGCATTATTGCGCCGACGACGCGCTGCGACAGGAGCAGGGTACGGCCGCGCGTGCGCGTATCGAGCAGGAGTTCAGCCTGCCGCACATGGTGCAGTGTTATGTTGAACTCTATGACCGCCTGCTGGCCGGACGGAACAAGAAGGAAGCGCGCGCCATATCGGCATAAGTGCAGTACGCTTTGGCGAGTGGGTTACGATGTTTGACGATGACGTGTTGAATAACGACGGAACAGACTGATGTGTGGTATTGCCGGAATATTCGCTTGCAGCGACGCACGGGAGATCGACGCCGACGTGCTGGCACGCATGAACCAGAGCCAGTTTCACCGCGGACCGGACGAAGGCGGTCAGCACATCGAGGCGGGTGTGGGGCTCGCCCACCGGCGCCTTTCCATTATTGATCTGTCGACCGGCCAGCAGCCGCTGTTCAACGAAGACGGCAGCGTGGTGGTGGTGTTCAACGGCGAAATTTACAACTTCCAGGAACTGGCGCGCGAACTGGCCGCCCTCGGGCACCGCTTTCGCACGCACTCCGATACCGAAGTCATCGTGCATGCATGGGAGCAATGGGGAGAGGCCTGTGTGGAGCGCTTCCGCGGCATGTTCTCCTTTGCGCTCTGGGATCGCGGACAGCGCACACTGTTCCTGGCGCGTGATCGCCTCGGCGTCAAGCCGCTTTACTATGCCTGGCTCAGTGACGGCACATTCCTGTTCAGTTCGGAATTGAAAGCGCTGCTCGCACATCCCGGGCTCTCGCACGAGCTGGACCCGCTCGCCATTGAGGATTACTTCGCTTACGGCTACGTGCCGGAACCGCGCACCATTCTCAGCCAGGCCATGAAGCTGCCGCCGGGGTACACGCTGACCCTGCAGCGCGGACAGACCGGCGCGCAACCCAAACAATACTGGGATGTGCCCTTCACGCCGGTCGGCGCGCTTACCGAGCAGCAGGCGCAGCACGAGTTGATCGAGCGCCTGCGCGAGGCGGTGCAGATACGTCTGATCGCGGAAGTGCCGCTGGGCGCGTTCCTATCCGGCGGCGTGGATTCGAGCGCTGTGGTGGCGATGATGGCGGGCCTGTCGCAGGAGCCCGTCAATACCTGCTCGATCGCTTTCAAGGACGCGGCCTTCAACGAGGCTGAGTACGCCGCGCAGGTCGCGGCGCGTTACCACACCCGGCATCGGGTCGAGCAGGTCGATAGCGACGACTTCGATCTCATCGACAAGCTCGCCACGCTGTACGATGAGCCCTTCGCCGACAGTTCGGCCATGCCGACGTACCGCGTTTGCCAGTTGGCGCGCAAGACGGTCACCGTGGCGCTGTCCGGCGATGGCGGCGATGAAAATCTGGCGGGCTATCGCCGCTACCGCTGGCATTTGTACGAAGAGAAAATGCGCGCGCTGCTGCCGTTGGCGTTGCGCAAGCCGTTGTTCGGTGCGCTCGGCAAAATTTATCCCAAAGCCGACTGGGCGCCCAAGGTGCTGCGCGCCAAATCAACCTTCGAGGCGCTGGCACGCGATTCGGTCGAGGGTTATTTTCACAGCGTCGCGCTACTCGGCGATGCGCTGCGGCGCCGCTTGTTCAGCAGTGCTTTCCAGCGCCGCCTGAACGGTTACGCGGCGGTTGAGGTGTTGCGCGGCCATGCGCAGAACGCGCCCGACCATCCGCTGTCCAGGGTGCAATACCTGGACATGAAAACCTATCTGGTCGGAGACATCCTCACCAAGGTCGATCGCGCCAGCATGGCGCATGCGCTGGAAGTGCGTGTGCCCTTGCTGGATCACAAGCTGGTGGAGTGGATGTCCGGTCTGCCGCCGGAAATGAAACTGGAGGGCCGCGAGGGCAAGGCGCTTTTCAAGCAGGCATTGCGGCCTTATTTGCCGGACGACATTCTCTATCGACAGAAAATGGGCTTTGCCGTGCCTTTGGCAAGCTGGTTTCGCGGTCCACTGCGTCAGCGCGTGCGTGACGCGGTGCTGGGTAATGTCCTGGCCGACACAGGGATGTTCAATACGGATTTCCTGCGCGAGATGGTGGATCAGCATCAATCGGGACGGCGCGATTACAGTGCCTCGTTGTGGTCGCTGCTGATGTTCGAATCGTTCTTGCGCAATCTCGGCGCCGGGCAGTCCGTTCAGCCTGTTGTGCTGCAGGCGGTGTGATGAGTCTGAGGATTCTGCACGTGCTCGATCATTCCATTCCGCTGCATAGCGGCTATACTTTCCGCACGCTCGCGATCCTGCGCGGGCAGCGCGCGCTCGGTTGGGAGACGTTTCAACTCACCAGTCCCAAGCAATTCAGCGGTGATGTTCTGCACGAGGATGTCGAGGGCTGGCGGTTTCACCGCACGCCGGCGGCGCACGGTGTTCTGGCGCAGCTGCCGGGTCTCGGCCAGTTCGCGCTGATGCAGACGCTCACGACACGGCTTGAACAACTTGCGACGGAACTCCGGCCGGATATTCTGCATGCGCACTCGCCGGTGCTGAACGCGATCCCCGCTTTGCGCGTCGGACGTCGGCTCGGCATCCCGGTCGTTTATGAAGTGCGCGCCTTCTGGGAGGACGCGGCGGCCGATCATGGCACCGCCCGCGAATGGGGTTTGCGCTATCGATTGACCCGCGCGCTGGAAACTCACGCGCTGCAACGCGCGACGGCTATCACCACCATCTGCGAGGGCCTGCGTACGGATATCGTGGCGCGTGGCATTGCGCCAGAGAAGGTCACGGTGATTCCCAACGCGGTGGACATCGAGACCTTCGTCATGGGCGGCCAGGCGGATGCGGCATTGCAGCGGCGACTGGGCCTGCACGCCGCGCGCGTGCTGGGGTTTATCGGTTCGTTCTATGCGTATGAAGGATTGCATCTGCTGTTGCAGGCCTTGCCCGGCATACTCGCGCAGGCACCCGATGCGCGCATTCTACTGGTCGGCGGCGGGCCCCAGGAAGAGGCGCTGAAAGCACTTGCCGCGCAACTGGGCATCGCGGACAAAGTGATCTTTACCGGGCGTGTGCCGCATGACGAAGTGCGGCGCTATTACGACCTGATCGATGTGCTGGTCTATCCGCGTCTGTCGATGCGGCTCACCGAATTGGTCACACCCTTGAAGCCGCTCGAAGCCATGGCACAGGGTCGCGTGCTGGTGGCATCCGATGTTGGCGGTCACCGCGAGTTGATCGAAGAGGGTCAAACGGGCGTACTGTTCAAATCCGGCGATCCCGCCGCGCTCGCCGCAAAAGTAGTGGAGCTGCTGGCAAACCCCACGCGCTGGCCGGCGTTGTGCGCGCAGGCGCGGCGCTTTGTCGAGACTTCACGTAATTGGCAGTCTTCCATCAGCCGTTATCAGTCGGTTTACAGCGCGGCGCTCGGCAAGCGAGGT
>JBGPWJ010000141.1:0-6945 GCA_041492115.1 Gammaproteobacteria bacterium | reverse complement strand
GTCCGCAGCATGGGCTGGAAGGAACTCTGGCTCAAGGAAGACTGGTGGGCCATCTGGCTGGGGCTGGGCATCGTTATCGTCGCCTACCTGTTCTTCGCCAACGGCTCCAGCATCAAGTGGATCGCCATCTCGCCGGCGAAGTGGAGCAGCTTCGATGAACTCGCGACGCACTTTACCGACCACCTCCTCCAGTATCTGGCGCAATTCGCGCTCTGGTGTGTGATCTTCGGCATCAGCCTGCGGGTGCTGGGCTTCAAGCTCGGTGAGTTCTATCCGTCCTTCGTGTTCATCTATGTGTGCTCGATTCTGATCGCCATGCTCGGCGCCTGGGATCAGGCCCACAAATACAATCTCGAACCGCCGCTGGTGGCGCTGCTGTCGGGCATGCTCATCTCCAACCTGATCGGTCTACCCAAGTGGATGGACACGGGTTTTCGCGTCGAGTACTACATCAAGACCGGCATCGTGCTGCTCGGCGCCACCCTGCCCTTCACGCTGATCGTCTGGGCCGGACCGGTGGCCGTGGTGCAGGCCTCGATCGTTTCCATCACCACCTTTCTGGTGATCTACTTCGCCGCCACCAAGATGGGCCTGGACCGGCGCCTCGCCGCGACGCTCGGTGCGGGCGGCGCAGTGTGCGGCGTGTCCGGCGCCATCGCCATCGCCGGCGCCGTGGGCGCGAAGAAGGAACACGCGCCCATCGCCATCACGATGGTGATCCTCTGGGCCATCGTCATGATCTTCGCGCTGCCGCTGGTATCAAGGGCATTGCTTCTGCACACCGGCGTGGCCGGTGCCTGGATCGGCACCTCGGAGTTCGCCGATGCGGCGGGACTCGCCGCCGCGCAGGCCTACGGCAATCTGGCAGGGCAAGTGCCGGGCATCGAAGGCACAGCCAACGACGCGGTGTGGAGCTTCACACTGATGAAAGTGGTGGGTCGCGATATCTGGATCGGCATCTGGGCCTTCGTCATGGCGCTGATCGCCACCACCTACTGGGAGCGTACCACCGGCTCCAAACCCAACCCGGCGGAAATCTGGTGGCGCTTTCCGAAATTCGTCATCGGCTTCGCGCTGGCCTCGATCATGGTGACTGTCATCGCCAGTCACTACAGCTATGCGGACTACAACAAAATTGTCAGACCGGCGCTGGTCGATCCGATCAAGGATCTGCGCACCTGGGCGTTCATCTTCTGCTTCTTCAGCATCGGCCTGACCACGCGCTTCCGCGAACTGGCCAAGGCCGGCAGCAAACCGTTCTGGGCCTTCACCATCGGCGTGGCCTTCAATGTGATTCTCGGCTTCATTCTTTCCACCATCGTATTCGCAGAGTACTGGAAGAACCTGACGCACTGACATGATCGAGCCGCCTGCCAACGAACGTTGCATCGACTGCCGGCATTTCCGTAACGCGCCGGCTTATCTTGAAACGGCCATCAAAGGCCTGAGCACACTGAGCTCGGGGCATGCCTCGGTGCGCAAGGACGATGGCATCTGCCTGGCGAATGATGTCTATCTGTCGGCGCGGGACTGGTGTGACAAGTTCCACGCCGCGTAGCGCATGGTGTGAAACTCTTTATGAGTAGCACGATTTGATCCCCCTCACCCCGACCCTCTCCCCGTCGGGGAGAGGGGGTTCTGTGCCATTGCCTGTGCGGCATCAAGGCGACCATTTAAACGCTGTAGTGCTATAAACAATTTTAGATACCAGCACACCGTCGCAGCCAAGTCCCCTCTCCCCACCGGGGAGAGGGCCAGGGTGAGGGGGAAACAATTTCTGCCTGCGACCCTACAACCAACGGCGCACGCGTGACTTGTAGTCCTGATAGACGGCGCCGAACTTGTGTTCCAGGTAACGCTCTTCGCGCGCAATCACGCCGCGCGACATGAGCAGCACAACCAGCGGAAACAGCAGCAGTGCCCACAAGGTGTCCAATAACAATGCACCGCCCAGGTAAAAGAGCGACAGCGACAGGTAGAGTGGGTTGCGCGTAAAGCCATACGGGCCGGCCGTGACCAGCGCCGTGGTGGGCTGATACGGATCGACCGGAGTGTGCGCGCGCTGCATGACACGAAGGGCCGCGACTGCGCACAACACACCCGCGCTGATCAGCGGCCAGCCGAACACATGTGCGATCCGGTCGGGTACGTAGCCCAGGGGATAGAAACGTGAAAGATGATACGCCACAGCCAACGTGCCCAGATAAATCAGCGGTGGCGGCGCGATGATGCCGGCAGTGTCGTGAGTGTCAGTCATGGCTCATTCATTCGCCAGGGATGCTGGACTGGATTACACGTTACTCACTGCGGCGGGCGCAGCGTTTCCAGATATTGCGACAGACCCTGACCGCATTGCCTCAACACCTCGACACTGCGGGCGTTCTTGGCCATGCCGATGCAGCCTTCCAGCGACGCGATGATGAAGGTGCCGGCCTGTGGGGAGTCGACGTCGGCGCGCACGGCACCCTTGGTCTTACCATGCTCCAGACAAGCGGCAATGCCATCGCGCCAGCCACTGAAAACCGTATCCAGGCGGGTTCGAAAGCCTTCATCCAGACCCGACATCTCCTGGGAAAGATTGTTCAGTGGACAGCCGTGCTTGATCAGGTCTTCCTGTGGATGTGCCGCCACCGCGGATAAAATCGCTTGCAATGCGCTAATCGGATCATCGCTCCCTACCATGGGCTTCACCCAGATTTCATAGGCAATACGGCGCAACACTTCGTCCACCACGGCATAACCCAACGCCTGTTTGTTCGGGAAGTGGTGGTACAGGGCACCCTTGGTCAGTCCGGTGTTTTCCAGAATACTGTCCAGGCTGGCGCGTTTGAAGCCGTTGCGGTGGATTTCCTGGAAGGCCGCCATCAACAGGGTCTTGCGGGTCTGATCGGGATTGCGTTCAACGACCATCGGGCTCATTACCTCGCTGCATTGCATCGTCTTCTGCGTTAAGTGTACACAAAGCCACACGCCATAAGAATGTTGTTTCCACAATTTAGGTACTGTCAAGACAAGGCGGTAAATTTGTAGCGATACGAACCCTCTATATATGAGAAAATCCTCCGCGCACATCGAAGACTCGATTCAGACAGATGCCGCCCCATGGAATCGAATGACATCCCGGGCCTCAAGGCCGGACATACCCTTACACAAAACTGATGACACCCACCAACACATCACCTCTCAACCCCAGCCTGCCGGCAAAAGCCCAGCCAATCATAACCTGGGGGCACCTGTACGGCTGCGCCGGCGGCTTGGCAATTGCAGCAGCGGCGCGGGCGCATGCCGCTCCAGTGATTGTCATCACCGAAGATACCCAGGCCGCCCTGCGGCTGGACACCGAACTGCGCTTCTTCAGCGCCGGTTCTGATTTACCGATTCTGAGTTTCCCCGATTGGGAGACCCTGCCTTACGATCACTTCTCGCCGCATCAAGACATAGTCTCGCAGCGCCTCACAGCGTTGTACCATCTGCCCGGTTTAAAGCGCGGTGTTCTGATCGTACCGGCGGCGACACTGATGCAACGCGTGGCGCCGCGCGCGTTTCTGGAAGCAAACAGTCTGCTCCTCAAAGTCGGCGACGCCTTTGACATGGAAGGCATGCGCAAGCGCCTGGAAGCCGGCGGTTACCGCTGCGTGTCGCAGGTGATCGAACATGGTGAATTTGCGGTGCGCGGCGCGCTGGTCGATCTGTTTCCCATGGGCAGCGAGCAGCCCTACCGCATCGATCTGTTCGACGCACAGGTCGAGACTATCCGCACCTTCGATCCCGAAACCCAGCGCACACTGGAGAAGATCGACGCCATACATCTGTTGCCGGCGCGCGAGTTCCCGCTCACGGAAGACGCGATCACGCAGTTCCGCCAAGCCTTCCGTCAGCGCTTTGAAGGCGACCCGAACCGCAGTCCGATCTACCGCGATATCAGCCGCGGCCTTGCCCCGGCCGGCATCGAGTACTACCTGCCGCTGTTCTTCGACCGCACCGACACGCTGTTCGATTACCTGCCACCCGCCAGCCTGGTGATTGCGCAGGACGGCAGCACCGCTGCGGCGCAACACTTCTGGACTCAGGCAAGCGAACGCTACGAACAGCTGCGTCATGATCTGGAGCGGCCGCTGCTGGCGCCCGAACAATTATTCCTCACGCCAAAGGAAGTCGCGGGCCGCAGCGCCGCATTTCCCGGCGTGCGCCTGCAACGCTTCGAACAGCCGGACACACAGGGAACCGCGCAGGTCATCACCTACGCCAGCGCGGCACCACCGCCGTTGCCCATCGATGGGCGCAGCACGCACCCGACGGCCGCACTGAAAGATTTTCTCGCCGGTTTCGACGGGCGGGCGCTGTTCGCCGCGGAGAGCGCCGGCCGTCGCGAGGCGCTGCTTGATCTGCTGCGCGGCAATGAAATTCATCCGACGGTTTGCGAAGGTTGGCAGGCCTTTCTCGACAGCGATGCGCGCCTCGGCATTACCATCGCTGCCCTTGAACAGGGCCTGGTACTGGCCGATCCCGCACTCGCCGTCATCGCCGAGCCGCAGTTGTTCGGTGCGCGCGCCTTGCAGCAGCGCCGCCGCAAGGCCGCGGTGCGCGACGCCGAGAACGTGGTGCGCAATCTCGCGGAACTCGCGGTCGGCGCGCCGGTGGTGCACGAGAATCACGGCGTCGGCCGTTATCTCGGCCTGCAGATGCTCACCGTGGGCGATATGGAAGCGGAATTCCTCACGCTCGAATACGCCGGCGGCGACAAGCTCTATGTGCCGGTGTCATCGCTGCATCTGATCAGCCGCTACACCGGCGCCGTTCCTGAGAATGCGCCGCTGCACAAACTCGGCGGCGACCAATGGGCGCGTGCCAAGCGCAAGGCCGCCGAGCGTGTGCGCGATGTCGCGGCCGAATTGCTCGACATCTATGCGCGCCGCGCGGTGCGTCAGGGCCATGCCTTCCAGGTCAACAACGACGAATACGCCGCCTTCGCCGCGGCCTTTCCCTTCGAGGAAACACCCGACCAGCAGACCGCCATCGAGCAGGTGCTTGGCGATCTGTCCGCCGGCCTGCCCATGGATCGCGTGGTGTGCGGCGACGTCGGCTTCGGCAAGACCGAGGTGGCGATGCGCGCCGCGTTCATCGCCGTGCAGGGCGGGCGGCAAGTGGTGGTGCTGGTGCCGACAACATTGCTCGCCCAGCAACATGCACAGAATTTCCGCGATCGCTTCGCCGATTGGCCGGTGCGCATCGAATCGATGTCGCGTTTCAGCGCCAAAAAACAGCAGGATCTGGTGCTGAAGGATCTAGCCGAAGGCAAAGTCGATATCGTCATCGGCACGCACAAGCTCTTGCAGGAAGGTGTGCGCTTCAAGAATCTCGGCCTGGTGATCCTCGACGAGGAACACCGCTTCGGTGTGCGCCAGAAGGAACGACTCAAGGCGCTGCGCGCCGAAGTCGATGTGCTCACACTCACCGCCACACCGATTCCACGCACGCTCAACATGGCATTGTCCGGTTTGCGCGAGCTGTCGATCATCGCCACGCCACCACCGCATCGCCTCGCCATAAAGACCTTTATCACCGAGTGGAACGACGCGCTGATGCGCGAGGCCTGTCTGCGCGAGATCGGCCGCGGCGGGCAGGTGTATTTCCTGCACAATGAAGTCGAGAGCATCGAGCGCGCCGCGCAGGAGCTGCAGAAACTGATGCCGGAAGCCGGCGTGCGCGTCGCCCATGGCCAGATGCGCGAGCGCGACCTTGAGCAGGTGATGCTGGACTTCTATCACCGCCGTTTCAACGTGCTGGTGTGCTCGACCATCATCGAGAGCGGTATCGACGTGCCCAGTGCCAACACCATCATCATCCAGCGTGCCGACAAACTCGGCCTTGCCCAATTGCATCAGCTGCGTGGCCGCGTCGGCCGTTCGCATCATCGCGCTTACGCCTACCTGATCGTGCCGCCGCGCGGCGTCATGAGCGCAGATGCCGTCAAGCGTCTGGAGGCGGTCGAATCGCTGGAGGATCTGGGCGCGGGCTTCCTGCTCGCCACCAATGATCTGGAAATCCGCGGTGCCGGCGAGCTGCTCGGCGAGGAACAGAGCGGCCAGATTCATGAGATCGGTTTCACGCTGTACAGCGAACTGCTGGAGCGCGCCGTGCACGCCTTGAAGGCCGGACGCCAGCCGGAACTGGATCGTCCGCTGGACCACGGCCCGGAGATCGACCTGCGCGTGCCGGCGCTGATTCCGGCCGATTATCTGCCCGATGTGCATGCACGACTGATTTTGTACAAGCGTATCGCCGGCGCGATCAGCGCCGAGGAACTGCGTGAACTGCAGGTGGAGATGATCGATCGCTTCGGTCTGTTGCCGGAGCCGGTGAAGAATCTGTTCAGCGTCACTGAGCTTAAAATCAAGGCCACGCCGCTGGGCGTCCGCAAGATAGAAGCCGGCGAGAACGGCGGCCGCATCGTGTTCGGCCCCGAACCCAATGTCGATCCGCTGGCAGTGATCCGCCTGATTCAGGACAAGCCCAATACCTATAAACTCGACGGCAAGGACAAGCTGCGGTTTACTTCATTGCTGCCGACATTGACCGATCGGGTAGAAACTGTAGAGGCGTTGCTGAAAACGCTTGCGGTGAAGAGTGCGGCTTGAGGCGAGCGCCTGGTGTGCCGTAGGGGCGGGTCTTAGACCCGCCCTTGAACTTGAGCCAGTGCCAAGCCGGGCGGGTCTAAGACCCGCCCCTACGGTTATTCTCTACGAAGCAGATGCAGTTTCCATCTGAACTCAAGGCACCGGACAGTACGCCGGCAACAAATGCTCGAACAAGCGTCGCACCTTGTCCATGCCGGTCTTGAGATTGGCATCGATATCATCCATCGATATCTCGGCGGCGCCGCGCCCGGCCGCCCAGTTCGCAACCACCGCACACGCGGCGTAACACAGGCCCAGTTCGCGGGCT
>JBGPWJ010000035.1:0-15249 GCA_041492115.1 Gammaproteobacteria bacterium | reverse complement strand
GGGAAGGCGATCTTGAAATACAGACTGGCGATAAAGGCCAGCGCCGCCATGCCCCACAATACTTCATTCTTCAACGCGCGACTGCCGATGCGCCACGCCGCGAACAGTACGATCGCCACCACCCCCGGTCTGATGCCGTAGAAAATGCCCTGCACCAACGGCACATCGCCAAAGGCGAGATAGATCCAGGCCAGCAACGACAGCAGGAAGAACGCCGGCAGAAAAAACAGCACGCCGGCGACAATGGCGCCGCGCACGCCGTGCATCAGCCAACTGATGTAAATGGCCAACTGAATCGCTTCCGGTCCCGGCAGCAGCATGCAGAAATTGAGCGCGTGCAGATAACGGTGCTCGGAAATCCAGCGCCGCCGTTCCACCAGTTCATGATGCATCATGCTGATCTGTCCGGCCGGGCCGCCGAAGCTGATGAAGCCGAGCTTAAGCCAGTATCTAAAGGCCTCGCCGAGTGTGACCGGTGCGGGTGCAGTTGTAGGTATGGTTGTGTCCGTCATTGTTATCCTCGCAAGCTGATTATGGTGTGGCGCCATTGCGAAACTCCCTCTCCCCCACGGGGAGAGGGTTGGGGTGAGGGGGAAGAGTTGGCGCTGTACTGATTACCCTCACCCTGTCCCTCTCCCAAAGGGAGAGGGGACTTCCTATTTAGATGTGCGGCGCGACTAGAGTGCAGTTGCTATCACACCTCACGTCGCTGTTTCATCCTGTGCGTAACCGTCATACAAACAATCCAAGGCAATCGACACGCGCCGCAGCAGCGCAGCGTCATCATCGGGATGCGCGGCGCGCGCACCTTTCATGATGGCCTCGAAGCCGGCGGCCTCGGGTACCGGCACGCCGCCGATATCCAAGTAATGCACCAGCGTGCCCAGGCGCAGCAGTGCCGCGTTTTTCTCCAGCCCGAAGCTTGCCAGTAACACCTCGAACGTCACGCGCGCGCCGACATGCGTGAAGGCGGCGCCGTCGAAGTCGAAGCCGAGCGCCTTGGCGGGGCAGTGCTTGGGATCGTCCAGCCAGACGAAGCGCGCCTTGGGGTCGATGAAACGTTGGATAAGCCAAGCGCTGGCGGCGCGGTCCACCCACAGAGCCCGGCGCGTGGCCCAGCTGCGGCGTTGGTAGTCGGCACGTTTGAGTCGGGCGATGCGTCCGGCGGCGGCCCGGGGTTCGCCGGGCCCCCGGCGCGCGTCGAGTTCGTGTTCCAGTTCGGTCAGGGCCGCGCGCGCCTGGTCTTGTGCCGCGCCGGGAAAATAATCGCTGGCGACCAGCGCCTCGAAGTCGCGGTGCAATTGGCTGAGTGTGCGACTCACGGAGCTGGTGGCGCCGCGTGTCCCGGGACGGACAGCGCGCAGTGCCTTCAGCAATGCGCCGTAGCCGGCACCGCGGTCGAACAAGGCCTTCAGGTCCTGATCCTGCGGGGCATCGTCGAGCGCGAAACGGAGCAGATGCGCGCTGCCGCCGGCGCTGCGCACGGCGTCGGACTGGGCGCCCAACACCTGCTCGCCTGTGGCACTGAATGGCAGCAGATAAACGCCGTCGCGCAGCGCGGCCGCCCCGGCGGACTTCAAGGCCCGCCAGGTGCGCATGCGCAACGTCCCCTGCCGGCTGGGCAAGCTGAGAATCAGGAGTTGCCAGGTGGTAGGGAGGGATTCGATCATGTAGTGAATACTACAAATATGTAGAGATAACTACAAGTCCTATTCATCGCGGCTTGACTATACTTGGATTAACCACACTGCGGTGGTGGCCAGAATTGTGAGAGGAGTGACTGTCATGGCAATTGCAAATCGACTCAGACAATACATGAAAGAGCAGGGCGTCAAATTCGAGGTGATCAGACACCCGCGCAGCGGCTCCAGCATGCAGAGTGCGGAAGCGGCGCACATACCCGGCGACAGGGTGGCGAAGGCAGTGCTGCTGGAAGATGAGCAGGGTTACCTGATGGCCGTGGTGCCGGCCACCCATCGTCTGGAACTGGGGGCCTTGCACCGCGAGCTGAATCGCCAGTTGGGTCTGGCTACGGAACGGGAGATCCGGGAGTTGTTCTGGGACTGCGCCAGCGGCGCGATTCCGCCGACCGGGGCGGCCTATGGCATCGAGACAATCTTAGACGACAGTCTGACCGAAAAGCCGGATGTGTATTTCGAAGCGGGCGATCACGAAGAACTGGTCCATGTCAACGCCGAGCAGTTCCGCAACCTGATGACCGGCATCGAGCACGCGCGCATCAGCAGTCACTTGTAATCAGAACAATCGGCCGGCACGCACCAGGTGTCCGTGCCAAAAGGGTTCGTCGAGACGCGATTCCATGACCTGCTTGCCAATGGCAGGGGCGTGAATGAACTTGCCGTCGCCGACATAAATACCGACATGCGCTACGCGGCGGCTGTTGAGGGTGAAGAACAGCAGGTCGCCAGGTTGCAGGCGGTTGTCGGGCACGGGCGTGGAACGTTCATATTGTTCAAGGGCGGTGCGCGGCACGTTCAGGCCGGCCTGCTGAAAGCTGAACTGCACCAGACCGCTGCAATCAAAGCCGCTCGGCGTGCTGCCGCCATAACGGTAGGGTCTACCGAGCATCTTGAAGGCGGTGCTGACGACCTGTGTGCTCGCGCCGGTGGCCGGTACCTGACTGACCGGCAGGAAGCTGCACCCGGTCAGCGTAAGGGTCAGCAGCGTGATGCCGAGTGTGAGGGTGCGCCATGCGCGGGACAGTGCCTTGGAAGGCGCGAATAGGCGGCTCTGCTGATCGATCGCTGCGGCAGTCATGGGCAAGAAGTGTACGGGAGATACGCGGCAGCGCGCTCCAGCAATTGTAAATAATCGTAACGAAGCCAAACTGTGCAGTTGCCCACATCCTGGCTGAAAAGACTTCACAGCTGGCTTAGGGTATCATGCCGCGCATGCGGAATAACACGGACATGCAGACACAGACGGGCGTCGTGCCCCAGCCCTGTGATGTCCGCTCACGTGTTACCGTTCCACCCGCTGCATTGCGCAGCACATCCTTGCCGATCACTTAACGCTCATGGCCAAACGCGCCAAGTCCGCACGCACATCTCCGCGTGGTGTTTCCCGATGGTTGCGGCGTCTGCTGTTGACGGGGCTGCTCGCGGTTGTCGGGCTCGGCATCGTCTACGTCGCCTATCTCGATCACACCATCCGCAGCCAGTTCGAAGGCAAGCGCTGGGCCTTGCCAGCGCGCGTCTATGCGCGTCCGCTGGAACTGTACGCCGGCATGACGCTCACAGCCGCGCAGTTCGCCGAGGAATTGCAGAACCTCAAGTACCGTGCCGTCAAGTCGCCCGATGTGCCGGGTACTTATCTGCAGCAGGGCGAGCGCTTCCAGGTGGTTACGCGCGGCTTCACCTTCTGGGACGGAAAGGAAGACAGTCACGCGCTGACGGTGGAGCTGCAGGACGGCCGCCTTACCACACTCAACGACAGTGCCGCCGGCGCGCCACTCGGCTTGGTTCGCATGGACCCGGCGCAGATCGGCGGCATCTACACCACCCGCAACGAAGACCGTATCCTGGTGCGTCTGCAGGAAGTGCCGCCGCTGCTGGTCAACACGCTGCTGTCGGTCGAGGACCGTACCTTTTATTCCCATTACGGCGTTTCCGGGCGCGCGATCCTGCGCGCCATGTTCACCAACCTGCGCGCCGGCGGCGCGGTGCAGGGTGGCAGCACGCTGACGCAACAGTTGGTGAAGAACTTCTTTCTCAGCAATGAACGCAAGTTCAAGCGCAAGATCAACGAGGCCATCATGGCCTTGCTGCTGGAATGGCACTACCAGAAAGCGGAAATCCTCGAAACCTATCTGAACGAAGTCTATCTCGGTCAGGACGGCGCGCGCGCCATCCACGGTTTCGGCCTGGCCAGCCAATTTTATTTCCAGCGTCCGCTCGATCAACTGCAACCGCAGCAGGTCGCGCTGCTGGTGGCCTTGGTCAAAGGGCCTTCCTATTACGACCCGCGTCGCAACCCGGCGCGCGCCAAACAGCGTCGCGACGTGGTGCTGGACGTACTCGCCGAGCAGAAGGTGCTGACGCCGGCACAGGCGACGCAGGCCAAGGCGCAGCCGCTCGGCGTCGTGCCCGGTTCGCCCAGCGGCGTCACGCCCTACCCGGCCTTCCTGGATCTGGTGAAGCGGCAGTTGCGGCATGATTACCGCGAGGAAGATCTGACCTCGGAAGGCCTGCAGATATTCACCACGCTCGATCCGCTGGTGCAGGATAGCGCCGAACACGCGCTCACCACGCGCCTGCAGGCGTTGGAAAAGAGTCGTGGCATGCGCCGCGGTGTGCTGGAAGGATCGGTGGTGGTGACCAGTATCGAAGGCGGCGAAGTGCTGGCGCTGGTGGGCGGACGCGATCCGCGTTTCACCGGCTTCAATCGCGCTCTGGATGCGCAACGCCAGATCGGTTCGCTGGTCAAGCCGGCCGTCTATCTCACCGCGCTCGCGCAACCGGAACATTACACCTTGGCGACGCCGCTCGATGATTCAACATTGAGCATCAAGATCCCCGGTCAGAACTACTGGACGCCGCAGGATTACGATCATCAATACCACGGTCAGGTGCTGCTGGTCACCGCGCTGGCGCATTCCTACAATATTCCAACCGCGCGCCTGGGTCTGGATGTGGGCGTACCAAAGGTGGTCGAGACTCTGCATCAACTGGGCGTGGAAGGCGACATCCCGGCGTATCCGTCGGTGTTGCTGGGGGCCGTGAACCTGACGCCGATCACGGTGGCGCAGATGTATCAGACGCTGGCCGCCGGCGGTTTCCGCACACCGCTGAGCGCGATCCGCGAAGTGCTGGCGGTGGATGGCAAACCCTTGCAGCGTTATCCGCTCACCGTTCAGCAGGCCGCCGCGCCGGCCCCGGTGTACCTGGTCAACACCGCACTGCAACAGGTGGTGCGACGCGGCACGGCGGTGACGCTGTCGCATTATCTGTCGGGCGATCTCGGTGTCGCCGGCAAGACCGGCACCACCGACGACATGCGCGACAGCTGGTTCGCCGGTTTTACCGGCGACAAAGTCGCTGTGGTCTGGGTGGGGCGCGACGACAACAAGCCGGCCGGATTCAGCGGCGCGACCGGCGCGCTCACGGTCTGGGGCACGATGATGCACGACGTCGCCTCCCGGCCACTGCAACTGACGCGCCCCGCCAATGTCGAAAGCGCGTGGATCGACAACTTCAGCGGTCAGCGCACCGACAGTGATTGCGAAGCTGGCGTACAATTACCCTTCATAACCGGCTCAGTGCCGAGCGCCTATGTGTCGTGTCATCAGGGCGCCGGAACCGGCAACCCGGTGGAAAAAACGATTGATTGGATCAAAGGTATATTGCGATGAAGCGAACGGCGATAGATGTAACGGGATGGATGGTGTTGGGCTTGGCGCTGTGCTTGGGCGGCTGCGCCCTCACACAGGAGGCCGCGCCGGTGGATGACCAAAGTGCCACGAGAGCCGGCGCGCATTCGAAGTCGGCCAAAACGCAGACCCCGGACGGTGTCGAGGTGTTCCCCGCGCAGAGCGCGCCGCTGACCCAGCACAGCATCGAGCCGATGGAAACCACACCAACGCCCGTGCCTGAAACACCGCAGGCGGCAGCCCCGCAAAGTCCCGCCGTGGTCGCACTCGTAGACAATGCCGATCGTCAGGCCGGCAGCGGCAAGCTCGACGGCGCCGCCGCGGCACTGGAACGCGCGCTGCGCATCGAACCGCGCAATGCGGGTTTGTGGCAGCGGCTGGCCGATATCCGCCTGCGCCAGAAGCAGCCCGGGCAGGCCGAGAGCCTGGCGCTCAAATCCAACACGCTGGCGGTAGGCGACAAGGCCACGCAGGCCGGTAACTGGCGCATCATCGCCAAGTCGCGGCGTATGCGCAACGATGCCGATGGCGCGCGTCAGGCTGACAGTCGCGCTGATGACCTGCTCGGGCGCGATGCCAGCAACGCGCATTGAGAAGAAGCGCTGTACCTAGGCCGGGCACGGCGAACAGGAATGCGCCTATCACGACAACGAGTGGGGCGTGCCGGTCCGCGACGATCGCCGCCTGTTTGAATTCCTGATCCTGGAAGGCGCGCAAGCCGGCCTGAGCTGGTCCACCATTCTGCGCAAACGCGACGCCTACCGCGCCGCCTTCGACAACTTCGACGCGCAGCGCATCGCCCGCTACAACACCCACAAACTCACCACGCTGCTCACCAATCCCGGCATCGTCCGCAATCGTCTCAAGATCGCCGCCACCGTCAAGAATGCCCGCGCTTTCCTGGCCGTGCAGGAACAGCACGGCAGCTTCGCCGACTACATCTGGAATTTCGTGGACGGCAGTCCGCGGCAGAATGCCTGGAAGAGTCCCAAACAGGTGCCGGTAACAACGGCGCAATCGGACGCCATGAGCAAAGCGCTCAAGCAACTGGGGTTCACGTTCGTGGGCAGCACCATCTGCTATGCCTACATGCAGGCGGTCGGCATGGTCAACGATCACAACGTGGATTGTTTTCGGTGGCGGGAGTGCGGTGGTGATAACGCCGGGTCCGGTCGTAAATGACCGCAATCTACACGTAGCAAAGTAGGGTGGGCAACTTGTTGTCCACGCGTTCTGGACATGAATCACCTATCAAGGATTCCGGCGCAGCATACTATGCCCCAAGCAATCGTTGAGCCAACAGCATCTGCATATCGCGTCGACCGTCGGTGATGAGGTAGATGTAAACGCGCTGTTCAACAACCCGATAGATCAGCCGGTATGGCTTGAAGAACGTCTGCCGATATTCCCGGATTCCCAGCGTCAGAAGTTCTTTGGGATGGCTGCCTCGCGCGGGAAAGGCGGCCAGGCCATTGATCGCCTTTTCGATACGATCGAGGACGTGACGTGCTTTGGATTGTCCGTCCTCCCTGGCGATATGATCGTGGATTGCTTCCAGATCAATTGCCGCATCTTCCGTGAGCAGCACTTCGAAGCGCATCAGTCGCGCACCTTCTTATTGCGCAGGCGGCGTATGGCGTCTCCTGCCGATACGACCTTGCCTTGCTCAATCTTCCGGTTGCCCAAGGCGAGAATCTTGAGCAGCGCCATGGTCTCCTGGGTTTCCTCGTAGGACACGATATCCATAATTACCACCTTCGCCTCGCCGTTCTGGGTAATGACCAGCGGCGCACGATCTTTCCCTAGATTACGCACGACTTCGGCGGCATTGGCCTTCAGATAGCTGATGGGTTTGATTTGGGTGCTGTACTTCATGGGTGTGACTCCGGCAAGGTAGGACCAAATATAGTCTTTATAATGTCCTATGACAATGCCGCAGTCGAACCACGAATCCGGCTGTTCAGGTTTTCAGAGGGGTGCAATGCTTGATTGGATGCTCTTTGGGTTCCTCCCCCGGCCTTCGTCCCGCCCTATCCCGCGAAGCGCGGGATAGCAATGTAGGGTGGGCAACTTGTTGCCCGCGCGTTATTAGCTAGTCCATTTCCATTGCGACGCGTAAATACGGCTGGAAATGCAGAAGGGGAAAATATCAAACCTGCTTTGATTTCACTGCGGGTCCGTGAGCCATTCTACAGCCAAGTAGGGTGGGTAAACGGTTTTCGTTTGCCCACGTGGGTGCAGCCCATGTTCAGGACGCGTGGGCAACAAGTTGCCCACCCTACTTGGCTGGCTTCGAGCCATGTTTCGTGGCCGCCCAGCCGGTAAGGTACTTGGCGAGTATCCCGGTTGCTTCACTGAAACACTCGATGAGTTCCACCCAACTGAATTCTGGGAATTTAGTGTCTCTGTCGGAAAGTTGAAAGTGAATCGTGCGTGTGCTGTCGTCCAGAGTAGCCACCGAATCGGAGATATGGGACGCAGAAAAGTGAACGTAGCCGGAGAGGTTTTTGTATACAGCAGGCAACCACGGATACTCCTCCGAGTGAATCTCTACAAGGTGTGCGTCAAGGAGGCGCTTCCCTTTGGTGTCGGTTAGTCGGTCGATTCGTTCACCGCCCAGCACCGTGGACGCGAACGCTTGTGGGTCGTCGACTAACCAAGCAGCCGAGAAGCGAAGCGCGGTGTCTATTTGCATCCTCAGTAGCGCCCGCGCACAGACCATGTTCCATGTGTCAATCATCAGGCGAAAGGCTGCCTCAGTGTTCAGGTAACGCTTGACCGTCCCGAGTGCCATGAAATCGAGCGGGTATATGTTGGCGCCCACATCCCCCATGACGCGCATGCCCACTTTCAGGATGGCATCGCGCTCAATGTCGATCTGCCTGAGTAAGGCTTGCACTCGGTCGGTTTGCGCGGGATAGGCTGGCTCGTTCATGGCTCAGACAGATAACTAGATTTCGGTGGCGAATGCGCCATGTATTCTGTCGCGTCGCCGCATAATACAATGGCACTACCCTCAACCTATTTTATCGCAAGGAAGCGATGTGACTGACACGGCGTCTGATGCCGTTATCACGGCACATCTTCAAAGAAGCTCTGCAGCCGACCTACCGACAGAGCAACAACTCCAACAACGCCTTCTGCGCATGCAACCGATTCTCGGCCTCATCCCAAACCACACTCTGCGGCCCATCGATGACCTCAGCCGCAACTTCCTCTCCGCGGTGCGCCGGCAGGCAATGCATGAACAGTGCATCGGGTTTGGCTTGCGCCATCATGCGTGCGCTGACTTGATAAGGCGCGAAGGCGCGGGCGCGTTCCAATTGTTCCTGTTCCTGGCCCATGCTGGCCCAGACGTCGGTGACCACCAAGTCGGCGCCGCGCGCGGCGGACATCGGGTCGTGCAGCAGCACGGTGTGGGTGTGGCACTCGTTGAGCAGTTTGCCGTCCGGTTCGTAGCCTTCCGGGCAGGCGATGCGCAGGGTGAAGTCGAGCAGGCCGGAGGCTTGAATGTAGGAGTTGCACATGTTGTTGCCGTCGCCGATCCAGGCCACGGTGCGGCCGCGGATGTCGCCGCGCAGTTCGAAATAGGTTTGCAGGTCGGCGAGCAATTGGCAGGGATGATGCCGGTCGGTGAGGGCGTTGATCACCGGCACCTGCGAGTACTCGGCGAAGCGTTCGATCTTCTCGTGCTCGTAGGTGCGGATCATGACGCAATCGACCATGCGCGACAGCACGCGCGCGGTGTCTTCGATGGGTTCGCCGCGGCCGAGTTGGGTGTCGCGCGGCGAGAGGAAGATCGAGCTGCCGCCGAACTGGATCATGCCCGCCTCGAAGGACACGCGGGTGCGCGTCGAGGATTTCTCGAACACCATGCCGAGCACTTTGTTCTTGAGTGGCTCGTAGAGTGTGCCGGCGCGCTGCATGGCCTTGAGTTCGCCGGCGCGCGTCAGCAGCGCGCGCAGTTCGTCGGCGCTGAGGTCCTGCAAGGTGAGGAAATGACGCGGCATGGCTAAACAGTCAGGAAAGATTTGATCAGCGCGCAGACGCCGGAGACGATCTGATCGGCCTCGGCATCGCTGATGATCAGCGGCGGCAGCAGCCGAATGATCTTCTCGGCGGTGACGTTGATGAGCAGTCCCTGGGCCAGCGCCTGTTTGGTCAGTTCGCCGCAGGCGCGATCCAGTTCGATGCCGATCATCAGGCCCTTGGCGCGGATCTGTACCACACCGGTCATGCCGGCGAGCGCGCTGTCGAATCCGGCCTTCATGCGCAGGCCAAGCTGCGCGGCGCGTTCGACCAGTGCTTCGCGTTCAATTGTTTCGAGCACGGCCAAGGCGGCGCTGCACGCCAGCGGATTGCCGCCGAAGGTAGAGCCGTGATTGCCGGGTTTGAAGACATCCGCGGCCGCGCCGCGCGCCAGGCAGGCGCCGATCGGCATGCCGTTGCCCAGGGCCTTGGCGAGTGTCATGACATCGGGCGTGATGCCGGTGTGCTGGAAGGCGAACAGCTTGCCGGTGCGGCCCATGCCGCTCTGAATCTCGTCGAGCATCATCAGCCAGCCGTACTGGTCGCACAGTGCGCGCACGCCGTCGAGATAATCGTCGGCCGGAATCTGGATGCCGGATTCGCCTTGTATGGGTTCGACTAATACGGCAACCACGTTCGGACTGTTCTTGGCGATGGTGGCGAGCGCGTCGAGATCATCGTAGGCGACGCGCACGAAACCCTGCACCAGCGGTTCGAAGCCGGCCTGTACGCGGCGGTTGCCGGTGGCGGTCAGCGTGGCGAGAGTGCGGCCGTGAAAACTGTTTTCGGCGACTATGATCGCGGGTGTGGCGATGCCTTTGTTGTGACCGTAGAGGCGCGCGAGTTTGATGGCCGCTTCATTGGCCTCGGCGCCGGAGTTGCTGAAGAATACTTTGTCCATGCCGGACAGCTGCGTGAGCCGCTCGCCGAGTTCCTGCTGGCGCGCGATGCCATAGAGATTCGAGGTGTGGACCAGCTTGCCGGCCTGTTCGCAGAGTGCCTTGGTGACGGCGGGGTGGGCATGACCGAGTCCGCATACGGCGACGCCGCTCACCGCGTCCAGGTATTTCTTGCCGGCACTGTCCCACAGCCAAGCGCCTTCGCCCCGGTCGAAAGTGACGGGCAGGCGTGAATAGGTGGTCATCAACGGGTCAGACATGGATTCAGTACCACTTAAAAAAGAAAAGGCAGCCCCGCAAGAGACCGCCGTTCGTGGAAAATTCTATCGGTAAACCGTGCTGCGTGCAAACTATGCTTATTATCCGCCAGGCGCTCTGCGCGGCTGACGGTGCTGAAAATGAAAAACCCGACCCCTTGCGGGGCCGGGTTTTGTCGGCACTTGGGCAGTTTGTGCGTTAGAACGGCAGACCGTGTGCGTGGCCGGTCATGCACATCAGCATCGGGATCGACAGCAGGGTGTTGGTGCGCGAGGCCATCAGCGCCACCACTTTGGCTTTCGCGATCTGCTCCGGGGTGGCCTGGACGATGCCGAGGATCTTCTTCTGGTTCGGCCAGATCAGCACCCAGACGTTGAACAGCATGATGGTGCCCAGCCAAGCGCCGATGCCGATCACGCGCATGCCGCCCTGCAAGGTGAAGGCCGCCACCGCACCGTTCTCGGCAAGGTTCTGCAGTGCGCCGACGCCGGTCAGCCAAGTGGCCACGGCGCCCCAGCGGAACCACAGCAGCGCACGCGGTGCGACGTATTTGTTGATGGCGGCCGCGCCCGGCCCGCCGCTATTGGCTTCGGCCAGCGCCTGTCCCACGGCGGGGACCTGCACAAAGTTGAAATAGTAAAGCAGACCAATCCAGGTTATGCCGGCCAGCACGTGGAACCAGACCTCGAATTCCATCGCGTTCACTTTGCCGCCAGAACTGAGGGCGAGCACGATGATGATCGCCAGCACAAAACCGGAGATGATGGTGCCCGGGATGGACTTGAGTGGATTCATGGATATTCCTCCGCTGATTATTCAGCTGGTTAGTGGCTGCTGTTGAGATGTTGAGTTAATTACTAGGTGGGGCAGAATAAGACATGTTCTAATGGATTTCAATAGACCAGTGGTGGTGGCGCCAGGAAGTCTGCCCTGAAATACCGCAGGGTGCGCCCGCAGGTTGCGTCATCGGGTTAAAGTATAGTTTGCGACTCATTTATTTCCTGGACAGGACAGCTCCCTCTCATGTGCGGTATCTGTGGTGAATTGCGCTTCGATGGCGCTCCGCCGGATATGCGGGCCATCCAGCGCATGAATCAGGCGCTGGCGCGGCGCGGGCCGGATCACGACGGCAGCTATTCCGATGGCCCGCTGGCTTTCGGCCATCGACGTCTGGCGATCATCGATCTGTCGGAGCGTTCCAACCAACCGCTGATCGACAGTGAGTTGGGCCTGGTACTGGTGTTCAACGGCACCATCTACAACTACCGCGATCTGCGCACCGAACTGGCGGGCAAGGGTTACCGGTTCTTCTCCGACGGCGACAGCGAGGTGATCCTCAAGGCCTACGCGGCCTGGGGTGAGCGTTGCGTCGAGCATTTCCTCGGCATGTTCTCCTTCGCCATTTGGGACACACGCAAACACACGCTGTTCCTGGCGCGCGACCGGCTCGGTATCAAGCCGCTCTATTACAGCCTTGCCAAGGATCATCTGCGCTTCGCCTCGAATCCCCAGGCGCTGCTGGCCGCGGGTGCTGTGGACACCGGCATCGATGCCGTGGCGCTGCATCATCAGTTGACGCTGCACGCGGTGGTGCCCGCGCCGCGCACCATCCTCAGCGGTGTGCGCAAACTGCATCCGGCGACGACCTTGAGCATGACGCCCGACGGTTCGCACAAAGAACGCGTCTATTGGAGCTTGCGTGCCGAGCGCCCTGAAAAGCCGCTCAGCGAATGGGAGTGGATCGACGCGGTGCACACATCCTTGCGCGCCGCGGTGGAACGACGGCGCCTGGCCGCGGATGTGCCGGTCGGCGTGTTGCTCTCGGGAGGGCTTGATTCAAGCCTTTTGGTGGCACTGCTCGCCGAGGGCGGCGTGCAGAATCTGCTGACCTTCTCGGTGGGTTTCGAGGACTCGCCGGAAGAGAAGGGCAGCGAGTTCGAGTATTCCGATCAGGTGGTCACGCGTTACGGCACGCGCCATCACAAGTTCCGCATCCCCAATGACGAGGTGCTGAAGCGCCTGCCCGAAGCTGTGGCCAATATGGCCGAGCCGATGGTCGGCCAGGACGCCGTGGCCTTCTTCCTGCTCGCCGAGCGCGTATCGAAAGAAGCGAAGGTGGTGCAGAGCGGGCAGGGCGCGGACGAAGTTTTCGGCGGTTATTTCTGGTATCCACGGATGGCGGCCGAAACCACAGGCAGCCCATTGGAGCGCTTCCGCAAGCATTACTTCGACCGCAGCCATGACGAATTCCTGGAAACAGTAGCGCCGCATTACCACGGCGTCGATTACACCTCCGGCATGATCGAAAGTCTGCTGGCAAAGCCCGCCGCCGACAGCTTCATGGATCAGGTGCTGCGCCTCGATGTGACCACGCTGGTGGTGGACGATCCGGTCAAGCGCGTCGACAACATGACCATGGCCTGGGGTCTGGAGGCGCGCGTGCCGTTCCTCGATCACGAGCTGGTGGAGCTGGCCGCGCAAATGCCACCTGAGCTGCGCTTGAAAAACGGCGGCAAGCACCCATTAAAGGTGATAGCGCGCGGTTTGCTGCCGGATGCGGTGATCGACCGTCCCAAAGGTTATTTCCCCGTGCCGGCGCTGAAATACGTGCGCGGGCCATTCCTGGATTTCATGCGTGACATCCTCGATTCAACGGCCTGTCGCAGTCGCGGCCTGTTCCAGCGGCCCTATGTCGACAAGCTGCTCGCTGATCCGGAGCGTTATCTGACGCCGATCCAGGGCAGCAAACTGTGGCATCTGGCGCTGCTGGAATTCTGGCTGCAAACCAATGTGGATAGGCGGATGTCCCTATGAATGTTGGCTGTTATGTGTGCGGCCGAGTCGGTAGAATGTACTTAAGCCTTCGTGGTGCGCCGCGCCGCGATCTCCCCAATCAAGCAACTCCCGAGGTGATGTTATGGACGTAATGGAACGCATCAAACAACAGGTCGAAGGCAACCCGATCGTGATCTTCATGAAGGGCACGCCCGAAATGCCGCAGTGCGGCTTCTCAAGCCGCACTTCACAGGCCCTGGCGGCCTGCGGCGTACCGTTTGCCCACGTAAACGTGCTGGCCGATCCGGAGATCTTCCAGAACCTGCCGCGCTACGCCAACTGGCCGACCTTCCCGCAGGTCTATATCAATGGCGAACTGATCGGCGGCTGCGACATCACACTGGAAATGTTTCAGAAGGGTGAGTTGCAGAAGCTGACGCAGGCAGCGGTGAAGAAAACCGCCTGATCGGGTTATTGTCTCTATCAGATGGGCGCGGTAGCCAACAGGTTACCGCGCCCATTTGTTTTTGACCCCCCTCCCGCTTGCGGGAGAGGGGGGTCCTCTTGCGTTTGCCGTTTCATCCCGTCCACTGCCATTCCACACCATAGACGTCGGTGAGTGAATTCACCGATTCATTGACCTACGGCAATGGCATTTTTTCTACTTGCTGCGAGACTGTTCTCCTTCTACTCTCGCTAGAGAAGTCCGCATGCCAACATTGAGAGGATGCAATGAGCGATGCGCTGTTTCTGCCGCGCGAGCGGCTGCAGGATCTCCTCGACAATCTGCAACAGGCGAATTACCGGTGCGTAGGCCCGCAGCGGCGTGACGGTGCCATCGTCTACGACAGCCTGCGGCGTGTTGAACAGTTGCCCATTGGCGCGCATGACCGTCAGTCGCCGGGCAGCTATCGCATCGAGAGCGACGCAACACAGCGTTGCTTCGCCTGGGCCAACGGCCCGCAGGCACTAAAGCCGCTGCTGTTCACGCCGCGCGAAGTGCTGTGGCGGGTGCAGCGCGATGTGCAAGGCCATCTTAAGTTCGTCACGGAAGCATCGCATGCCGAACCGCTGGCCGTGATCGGTGTGCGGGCTTGCGATCTGGCGGCGTTGCGTCTCCTCGATCAGCATTTCCTCCGCCCGGATCAGCCTGACCCCCACTACGCGGCGCGGCGCGCCACATTATTCCTGGTTGCGGTGAACTGCAGTCACCCGGCGGAAACCTGTTTCTGCGTATCGACGGGTGACGGCCCGGTAGCCGATACGGGCCATGATATTTCTTTGACTGAACTCGATGCGGGATTCGTCGTGCGGATTGGCAGTGAGGCCGGGCAGGCTGTCATCAATGCACTGCGGTTGTCCGCCGCGGATGCCACGCAGCTTATTACGGAACAGCACCAGAACGCCGCGGCGGCGCAGCAGACCCGTCATTTGCCGGGTCGCAATCTGCAAGGCGCGCTGTTCGCCAATCTCCAGCACCCGCGCTGGGATGAGGTCGCCGCGCGCTGCTTGTCCTGCGGCAACTGCACGTCGGTCTGTCCGACCTGCTTCTGCCACCGCAGTTTCGAACAGCCGCAACTCGACGCGCAGGCCAGCGAGCACGGCCGCGAATGGGATTCCTGCTTTACGGAAGGACACAGCGCCATCACCGGTCACACCGTGCGCCCCGATACGCGCTTACGCTACCGGCAGTGGCTGACCCACAAGCTCGGCAGTTGGCACGAGCAGTACGGGCGCAGCGGCTGCGTCGGCTGTGGTCGTTGCATCACTTGGTGCCCGGTAGGTATCGACATCACCGAGGAGGCGACGGCGATCTGCACCTAGCGGAACCGCCCACGCACAACGCATGAACGCGCCCGACACGAATCTGTTGTTGCCATACGAGGCCGAGGTCGTCGC
>JBGPWJ010000308.1:0-2406 GCA_041492115.1 Gammaproteobacteria bacterium | reverse complement strand
TGCTCGGCGCGGCGCTGGTCGTGACGAATTATCACTTCCTCAGCGATGTCACCTTTGGTGCGTATCTGGGCCTGTTGATCTGTTACCTGGCGGATTCCGGATTGACGGCAGTGTCCTCATCATACCGGCAGGCACATCAGATCGCAGATGCCGTGACTGTGCCGTGATTGAATCATGCGTCTGAAATCGCTCATCGAGAAAATAGAAACCGACCTGCCGACGGGTGAGCAGCAGTTACGGTGTATGAACACCGGCCAACTGCTGGGCCTACTCACGAAGTTGCTGCGCATGGCTGGGCTGAGTGAAGAGGATATCGGGACATTCACCACGATGGATCCAAAGAAGGCGATGGAATTGTTGAAGGGCGTGATGCGGAATAAGTAAATGCAGCCGTTGCGATTCTGGTCTATCCGCAACGTTTGCCAAATCTGACTGATAATAATGCAGAGCGCATATCACGCGCCAGCAGCAGGCGCGTGATATTCACCTTTGGCGCGTGTTACGCGCCCGACGCTTACTGAGTTTGCCGGGCCATTATTTCTTACCTTCCTCGTCTTCACTTGTCTCGGCCGGCGGTTGATCCTCTTCCATGATGATGCGATGCGCGGGGCCTTCCATGTCGTCGAACTGGCCGGATTTCACAGCCCAGAAGAAGGCCCAGATGATGACGATGACCAGGATGAGGGCGAGGCCGATGAGGAGGGTGACGATTTCCATTGGGGTGATGCCTCGCGCGGAGTGTCGGGTTGGGAAGCCGTCCTACGATAACCTGATTTGGGGTTTTGTTGTCAGTCTTTGACGTAGGCTGTGTTGTGAGAGAGGGGATGTTGGTCGATTCGACTTGGCGCTGCAATCAGTTCTTTCTTCCGGCCAGGCGCAGTGCATTCAATACCACCAGCAACGAACTTGCCGACATGCCGATGGCGGCCATCCATGGCGCGACCCAGCCGAGCGCGGCGGCGGGCAGGGCGATGAGGTTGTAGGCGATGGCCCAGATGAGATTCTCACGGATGATGCGCAGGGTCTTGTGCGCGATGTGCAGGCCGTCGATGAGGTGTTCGAGGTGATCGCTGAGCAGCAGCATGTCGGCGCTGGCGGCGGCGAGTGCGGTGCCGCCGCCCATGGCGATGGAGACTTGCGCGGCGGCCAGCACCGGCGCGTCGTTGACGCCGTCACCGATCATCGCCACTACGGCACCGTCGCGCTGCAAGGATTGTACGACAGAGAGTTTGTCGGCGGGGCTTTGTTCCCAGCGCGGCGTGGCGATGCCGAGGGTTGCGGCGATAGGTTGCACGGCTTGGGCGTGATCGCCCGACAACAGCATGACCGTCTTGCCGTCGGCTTGCAGCGCCCGCACCAGCGCCTGCGCGCCAGTGCGCAAGGTGTCGGCGAGTTGCAAGGCGGCGGCGATGTGTTGTGCATTGGCGAGCAGCACGACGCTGTGTCCGTCGCGGCGTAATTCGTCGAGCGCGGCCGCGTCGGCATGCAGGCCGGTGTGCGTGGCGATGAAGGCGGCTGTGCCGAGATACCAGAGTTCATTCTGTACGCGGCCGAGTATGCCGGCACCGGGCGTGTTGATCACTTCGCTGGCCGCGCTGCTGTCGAAGCTACCGGCGGCGGCGCGCAATGCCTGTGCGATCGGGTGCTCGGAATGCGCCTCAAGTGCGGCGGCGATGCGCAGGCAGTCTTCCGTGCTGTGTGCGGCGAAGCGGCGCGTGGCGACGAGTCGCAGGCGGCCGCTGGTGAGTGTGCCGGTCTTGTCGAAGATCACGTGCGTGGCGCGCGCCAGCGTTTCCAAGGCATGGCCGCGTGTGGTCAGCAGGCCGAGACGCGTGAGCCGGCCGGTGGCGGCGGTGAGTGCGGCGGGTGTCGCCAATGACAGCGCGCAGGGACAGGTCACCACCAGTACCGACAATGTAACCGGCAGCCAGCGCGCCGGTTCAGCATGCAGCCAATACAACGCCACGCCCACGGCCAGCAGCAATACCGCGCCGACAAACCAGCTGGCGGCGCGGTCGGCGAGTTGCGTTAGGCGCGGCTTCTCGCTCTGCGCGCGGTCCAGCAGACGCAGCACGGCGGACAACACCGTGTCCGCGCCGGTGTGTTGCACGCGCATGATCAGCGGGCCTTCGATGTTGACGCTGCCGCCGATCACCGCATCGCCGACGGTCTTGACGATGGGCGTGCTCTCGCCGGTGAGCAAGGCCTCGTCCACGGAAGAGTGACCTTCCAGCACATGACCGTCGGCGGGCAAGCTCTCACCGGGGCGCACGCGCACGCGATCGCCCGGCTGCAACTCGGCGACGGGCACGATGTCATCGCCCTGCGCCGTGAGGCGCGTGGCCATGGCGGGCACCATCCGCACCAGATTTTCTTGCGCTTCGGTGGCGCGCACGCGCGCGATCA
>JBGPWJ010000282.1:0-3033 GCA_041492115.1 Gammaproteobacteria bacterium | reverse complement strand
AGACACCGCTGCAGGTGCGCCGAGTCAAGGCCCGCATCGGTGGCCACATAAGCCAGCATGGTCGCCATGTCGGGGCGGATCATGCCGGAGCCCTTGGCGATGCCGGTCACGGTGATGGCCCCGCCCTGCAGCGTCAATTGCCGGCTGGCGCCCTTGGGGCGCGTGTCGGTGGTCATGATGCCCTGCGCCGCCAAATCCCATCCGTGTTCATCCAGATTCGCCAACGCCTCTGGCAGACCGGTACAGAGACGCGCCACCGGCAGCGGTTCGCCGATTACGCCGGTGGAAAACGGCAGTATCTGCGTTGGTTCCGCGCCTGTCAGTTGCGCCAGCCTCTCGCAGCAGATCTGCGCATCGCGCAGACCCTGTGCACCGGTGCCGGCATTGGCGTTGCCCGTGTTGATGAGCAGGTAACGCGGCATTTGCGCCGCAAGGTGCGCACGGGCCACCGTCACCGGTGCGGCACAGAAGGCATTGCGGGTGAAGACCGCCGCGCAAGTGGACTCGGGAGCGATTTCCATGATGACCAGATCGCGCCGGCCGGGCTTTTTTATACCGGCGCAGGTGGTGCCCAGGCGAATGCCTGAGACTGAAAGAAGCGGTGGGAACTGTTTAGGGTTATCGGTCA
Source organism: Gammaproteobacteria bacterium (assembly GCA_041492115.1). GTDB lineage: Bacteria > Pseudomonadota > Gammaproteobacteria > JBBQDK01 > JBBQDK01 > JBBQDK01. The sequence goes on along the minus strand of JBGPWJ010000282.1, from coordinate 2,405 downwards.
TTGCTTAGGGAGCCTTCGATCTAACCCCCTCTCCCCCGCTACGGGGGAGAGGGTTGGGGAGAGGGGGAAAGGTATGGCACTGAAGTGATTTCCCTCTCCCTGGCCCTCTCCCAAAGGGAGAGGGGACTTTCTTTTATCAGCATCGTAAGGAAAAACGGGGCAGGTGCTTCCTCACAACTTGCTACTCGCTACTGCAGTTGTCCATGACACTGCTTGTATTTCTTTCCTGAGCCGCACGGGCAGGGCTCATTGCGACCGACCTTGCGCTCCTCGCGCGTGAAGGGCTTGTGCGACTCTGCGTCGCCGGCCAGAGGCGGCTCGTCACCCGCGGCAATCGCGCTGGCGGCTTCGGCGTGCTCGAATTGCATCGGCGTCTGCGTGCGGCGCTGCTGTTCCAGCGCTTCGACATCCTGCTCGGCGCGCACCTGCACGCGTGCCAGCAGGCTGACCACTTCGCGTTTGACACGTTCCAGCATCTGCGAAAACATCTCGAAGGCTTCGCGCTTGTATTCCTGCTTGGGATTCTTCTGCGCGTAGCCGCGCAGGTGTATGCCCTGGCGCAGATAATCCATTGCGGCGAGATGATCCTTCCACTGGCTGTCGAGCACCTGCAGCATCGCGGCCTTTTCGAAATGCCGCATCACCTCGGCGCCGGCATGGACTTCCTTGTCTTTGTAGACAGCCACGATCTCTTCCAGAATACGCTTGCGCAGGCCCTCTTCGTGCAGGCTGGTGTCCGCGTGCAACCAGCCGCGTAGGTCGAGACGCACACCGTACTCGCGCTCCAACGCCTCTTCCAGCCCGGGCACGTCCCACTGTTCATCCATGCTTAAGGGCTGGATATGCGCGTCGATGACGCTGCTGACCACATCGGCGCGGATAGCGTCTATGGTTTCCGAGACGTCATCCATCGCCATCAGTTCATTGCGCTGCTCGTAGATGACTTTGCGCTGATCGTTGGCGACATCGTCGTATTCGAGCAGGTTCTTGCGGATGTCGAAGTTGTGCGCCTCGACCTTGCGCTGGGCGTTCTCGATGGCCTTAGTCACCCAGGGATGTTCGATCGCTTCGCCTTCCTGCATGCCGAGTTTCTGCATCAGCGACGAGACACGCTCCGAGGCGAAGATGCGCATCAGATTGTCTTCCAGCGACAGATAGAAGCGCGTCGAGCCGGGATCGCCCTGGCGTCCGGAACGACCGCGCAACTGGTTGTCGATACGCCGCGATTCATGGCGCTCGGTGCCGACGATGTGCAGACCGCCGGCGGCCACCACCTGCTCGTGACGTTCCTGCCAGTCCTTGCGCAGGCGCTGCACGGTCAGTTCGTCGGCATTGTCTTGCGCGGCAAGCTCAGCGGTCAGGCTGCCACCCAGCACGATATCGGTACCGCGGCCCGCCATGTTGGTGGCGATGGTGATGCTGCCCGGACGACCCGCCTGCGCGACAATGTGCGCCTCGCGTTCGTGCTGCTTGGCATTGAGCACCTCGTGCGCAATGCGGTCCTTGTCGAGCAGCTTGGACAGATACTCGGAGGTTTCGATGGAGGTCGTGCCCACCAGCACCGGCTGTTGCCGCTCACGGCAATCCTTGATGTCGGCGACGATGGCCTCGAATTTTTCGCGCGCGGTGAGATAGACCTGATCGGGCAGGTCCTTGCGGACCATCGGCCGATGTGTCGGGATGACGACGACTTCCAGCCCGTAGATCTGCTGGAATTCGTAGGCCTCGGTGTCCGCCGTGCCGGTCATGCCGGCGAGCTTGCGGTACATGCGGAAATAATTCTGGAAGGTGATCGACGCCAGGGTCTGATTCTCGTTCTGGATGGTCACGCCCTCCTTGGCCTCGACGGCTTGGTGCAAGCCGTCCGACCAGCGCCGTCCGACCATGGTGCGACCGGTGAATTCGTCGACGATGATGACTTCGTTGCTGCGCACAATGTAATCGACATCGAGTTGGTACAGGGCGTGCGCGCGCAAGGCGGCGTTGAGGTGATGCACCAGCGCCAAGTTGGTGGCGTCATACAGGCTCTCGCCCGGCTCGATCATACCGGCCTCGGCCAGCATTTCCTCAACGCGCTGGTGTCCTGCCTCGGTGAAATGGACCTGCTTGCCCTTCTCGTCGACGCTGAAATCACCCGGTCCTTCCTCGCCCTGCTGGCGGGTCAGGCGGGGAATCAGGGCGTTGATGCGCTGGTACAGTTCCGAGCTGTCATTGGTGGGGCCGGAGATGATCAGCGGGGTACGCGCCTCGTCGATCAGGATCGAGTCCACTTCGTCGACCACGGCGTAATGCATGGCGCGCTGCACCTTCTCGGCCAGACCGAAGGCCATGTTGTCACGCAGATAATCAAAGCCGAATTCGTTGTTGGTGCCGTAGGTGATGTCGGCGGCGTAGGCGGCGCGTTT
>JBGPWJ010000094.1:0-9396 GCA_041492115.1 Gammaproteobacteria bacterium | reverse complement strand
GGAGCCGGTGCCGACGCCGATTACTGTGCCGAACTCCACATAGTCGAGTGCAGCTTTCGCGACGCGTTTCTTCAGTTCTTCTTTTGACATGGTCTGCTCCGGGATTCTGCAATTGGCGGAATGATACCCGCGGTGGGGCGTTAAGTCATCGTGCCGATCTACTGCTCCCCTGCTTCTCGAAGCTAGGCAATCCAACGGCGAACTGTTAAGTTATGACCATGATGAAAGACAACTACCTCGAAAGAATTCTCACCGCCCGCGTCTACGATGTCGCCAAAGAATCTCCATTGGAACTGGCGCCGGGGCTGTCAGCGCGCCTGAATAACCGCGTGCTGCTCAAGCGCGAGGACCTGCAGCCGGTGTTCTCGTTCAAGCTGCGCGGTGCCTACAACAAGATGGTGCATCTGTCGCCCGAGGTCCGCGCCCGCGGCGTGATCACCGCATCGGCCGGCAATCACGCCCAGGGCGTGGCGCTGGCGGCCAACAAACTTGGCATCAAGGCGCTGATCGTCATGCCGCGCACCACGCCCGGCATCAAGGTCAGTGCCGTGCGTGCCTATGGAGCCAAAGCGATTCTGCATGGCGACACCTATGACGAGGCTTATCTGCACGCGCAGCAGCTCGCCGCCGAACGCGAGCTGAGCTTCGTTCATCCTTATGACGATCCGGATGTGATCGCGGGGCAGGGCACGGTCGGCATGGAGATCCTGCGCCAGCATCCGGATGCGCTGCATGCGATCTTTGTCCCGGTCGGCGGCGGCGGTCTGATCGCCGGCGTTGCGGTCTATGTGAAGCATCTGCGCCCGGATATCCGCATCATCGGTGTCGAGCCGGACGACGCGGGCTGCCTGCACGCAGCACTGCACGCCAAGCGTCGCGTGGTACTGGATACGGTCGGAATCTTCGCCGATGGCGTTGCGGTGCGTCAGGTGGGCCAGGAACCCTTCCGGCTCGCGCGTAAATATGTCGATGAGGTGGTGCTGGTCAGCGCTGATGAAATTTGTGCCGCCATCAAAGATATCTATGATGACACGCGTTCAATCGCCGAGCCGGCCGGTGCGCTGGCGGTTGCGGGGATGAAGAAATACCTTCAGACCAACGCGCTACGCGACGTCAACCTGGTGGCGATCGACAGCGGCGCCAACGTCAATTTCGATCGCCTGCGACACATCTCGGAGCGCGCTGAATTGGGCGAGCAGCGCGAGGCGCTGCTCGCCGTGACCATCCCGGAGCGGCCCGGCAGCTTCCTGACTTTCTGCCAGACCATCGGCCACCGCAACATCACCGAGTTCAACTACCGCTATGCCGACGCGCGCCAGGCGCAGGTATTCGCGGGTGTGGAGCTAAGCGATGGGCCGCTGGAGAAGGATGCCCTGATCCAGAGTCTGCGCGACAAAGACTACCCGGTGATCGACCTCACCGACAATGAAATGGCCAAGCTGCATGTCCGCCACCTGGTCGGCGGGCGCGCGGCCGGCGCCCAACACGAGATACTCTATCGCTTCGAATTTCCCGAGCGCCCCGGCGCCCTGCTCAAATTCCTCACACGCCTGGGCGAGCGCTGGAACATCAGCCTGTTTCACTACCGCAATCATGGCGCGGCCTACGGACGGGTTCTGGTGGGTATTCAGGTGCCGCAGAATGACAAAAAACGCTTCCAGGCCTTTCTCGACGAGCTCGGGTATGTGTACTGGGATGAGACGCGAAACCCTGCGTATACGCTGTTTCTGAGTTAGTGCGGGTGTGTCTGGCGGGGCGCTGCGTGAGGGGGGATCTAAAAAGGCAAAAGGCCCGCGATGTTCTGCGGGCCTTTCGCGCTGCCAAGATTACTTCTTCTTCTTGGCTGTCTTTTTCTTTGCGGACTTCTTCTTCGGAGCAGCCTTCTTTGCTGCTGCCTTTTTCTTCGGCGCAGCTTTCTTCTTAGCTGCGGACTTCTTTTTTGCTACCTTCTTCTTTGCTGCCATAGTAACACCTCCAAGGTTAGGTACCATGTACCGGGCTCGAGTATATACAACTGTTTTAAAAATTCCAGCCCCTTGAATAAAAAAAGTAAAAATAATTTCAATCCCCATTTTTGAAATTCATCGTCCGAATCATCAACGCGAGTCGATGTGCGCGCTCAATGCGGCATGAGTGCGAGCGTTGAACAGGCGTCGCGTGATGCAACTAAGAGTGTCTTCGTCAATGCGGACGCATGGCGTTGGTGCCTATTTTTATAGTGTGAAATGCAGGCCGGTATTTTATCTGATGATGCGTGTGTGCGCCCGCTGATGACGGCGTCTGAGTGTGTCCTGAGGATGCCGAGGACAGTTGAAGCGAGCTACTCGAGGGAGAGAATGAAGTCCCATTGCGGTCCGGTGACCGGCATGACCGAGAGACGATTTCCGCGCGCGAGGAGACCCATGCCGGTCAATTCGGGGTGCTGTTTGAGTTCCGCGAGGGTGATGGTGCGCCGCAGTTTGCGTTGATAACGGACGTCGACGCGGTACCAGCGCGGTGCATCGGGCGTGCTTTTCGGATCGTAATGGTCATCGTCGGGATCGAATGCGCTGCTGTCGGAATAACCCGCGCACGCGATCCGCATGATGCCGACGATGCCGGGCTCGGCGCAGTTGGAATGGTAAAAGAAGGCTAAATCGCCTTTTTTCATCTGGTCGCGCAGCATATTGCGCGCCTGATAATTGCGCACGCCATCCCAGGGTTCGGTCTGCTTCGGGCGCGCGCGCAGATCATCGATGCCGAAGACATCGGGTTCGGATTTCATCAGCCAGTAGTTCATTGGATGCGGGTCTCGGCGTTGGATTTGATTGTGAGTGGTGGGTCATCCCTGCCTGCGATGCCGCGCGGATTGTTATCAGTCGGTCAGATAAATGTGTTGCTCTGTTACAACACCGGAGAGTGGTACATCCCAGGCATGACTGGGCAGATCAGCGACGCGCTGCAACTCATAGGCGAGTCCGAGCAGTCGCGGCTTCTGCCAATGACGGCGATGTTTGAGGAAGGCGAAACTGCGATCGTAATAACCGCCGCCCATGCCGAGACGATTGCCGCGCATGTCGAAACCGACCAGCGGTGCGAGTACCAGATCCAGCTTGCGGCCGTTGCGTCGCTCGCGCGGATGGCACACCGGCTCTGGAATACCGAAGCGATTGCGCTGCATCGTGCCGCGCCCCGGATACGGTGCGAACCAGAGCGCACCGGAGGGCGACAGCACGGGTAAGTAAATTCGTTTGCCCATGGCCAGGGCGCGGCACAGCAGCGGACCAGTGTCGATCTCGCCGTCCACCGGCAGGTAACAGGCGATGTGCCGGGCGCGTTTGAAGAGGGGATGGGTCAGCAGACGCCGTGCCAATGCATGGGCGCGAGCCGTGCGCTGTGTGTGATCAAGGGCGCGGCGCCGGGCGCGGAGTTGGGAGCGCAGTTCGGATCGGGAGGGCATGAGGGATAGGGGAAAGATAAAAGGGTACTACAGGTAATGCCGCATTTACTTTCCCCTTTTCTCTTTTCACTTTCCCCTGAATTTAAGAAGACATCCTCCGCCTGTGCCGTCGTGGCCTTCGCCCTTGAACCAACGGTTCAGGTGGGGACTGTAGCGACGTATCAGGCTTTCCGCTCGGGGCGGACTTGCACACAACATCGGCGTGAAGTCCCCGGGTACGCTTTTAGGCTCAAGAAAATACCCGGTCACTAACAAACACTGCAGAGGATGCCTATAGCTGACTATACTCCCTCTCGCCGATGCTGGTGAGAGGTTTGGTGCCAGTGTATCGCCACAAAAGCTCAGCACTGAACCAAATGGCGCTTACCTAAATTCAACTTAACGTAGGGGCGGGTCTCAGACCCGCCCCTACGAAGCTTTGACCAAATAGGAGCGCAGCAGGCTGCGCCCATGCCCGCGACCTACAACTCCAGCTGCTTGCCCTCGGCGAGGGCGTATTCCAGTTTTTCCTGGATGGTGCGGATGCGCGAGCCGATGGTCTGCTTGAAACTGTCCTTGCCGCTGTTGTGCTGGAGCAGTTCGTGGGTGATATTGAGCGCCGCCATCACGGCGATACGGTCCATGCCGACGATCTTGCCGGTGTCGCGGATTTCCCGCATCTTGCCATTCAGGAACTGCGCGGCGGCCAGCAGCGACTCGCGTTCCTCCTCGGGGCAGGCGATCCGGTATTCCTTCTCCAGAATATGGACTGTGACCGGGCGGGCCTCTTCACTCATGCACCTTGCTCCATCGATTTCAGTCGGGTGATCATCGCATCGACCCGCTGGCGGGCCATCTCGGTTTTTTTGATGAGGTTGGCGCGTTCCGTCACCAGGGTATCGTGCTGGCCGCGCAGCGAGCGGTTCTCGGATTTGAGGCGTTCGCAGGTGCTGATCAGCTCATCGACCTGGAACTCGAGCTTCTTCAGGTCGAGTTCCTCTTTGCGCGTTTGTTTATCGGTAGACATGTGTCCAATATAGAGCGCGGCATCGGCAGGGTCAATAAGGCCGGCATGATCAGGCTTTGGCACCGCCGCGCCCGGTGCTAGTATTAGACCCGACGCAATCCCGCCACGCCTCACACTATCCGATCCCATGGACAGCAAAGAATTCGCCAAACGCCGTAAACAGCTGATGCGCATGATGGGCGATGGCGCCATCGCCATTCTGCCCGCCGCGCCGCAACACATCCGCAACCGCGATGCCGAGTATCCGTATCGCCAGGACAGCGATTTCCATTATCTCAGTGGATTCCCCGAACCCGAGGCCGTGATCGTGCTGACGCCGGGCCGCAAGCACGGCGAGTACATCTTATTCTGTCGCGAACGCGACCCGCTCATGGAAACCTGGAACGGCCGCCGTGCCGGACCGGAAGGGGCCTGCGAGTTCTTCGGCGCGGACGATGCCTTCCCGATCGGCGACATCGACGACATCCTGCCGGGCCTGCTCGAACACCGCGAGCGGGTCTATTACACCATGGGCTTCTCGACCGAATTCGATCAGCGCGTCATGGGCTGGGTCAATCAGATCCGCCGTCAGGTGCGCGCCGGCAGCCGTACCCCGGACGAGTTCATCTCGCTGGAACATCTGCTGCACGACATGCGCCTCTATAAGAGCCGCGCCGAGCTCAAGGCGCTGCGCAGCGCCATGGCGATCTCCGCGACCGCCCACCAGCGCGCCATGCGGATGTGCCGGCCGGGCCTGATGGAATACCAGGTCGAAGCCGAGTACCTGCACGAATTCCGCAAACACGGCGCCGTGCCGGCCTATGCGCCGATCGTCGGCGGCGGTGCCAACGGCTGCATCCTGCATTATGTCGAGAACAATAGGGTACTGAACGACGGCGAACTGCTGCTCATCGACGCCGGCGCCGAAGTCGAATGCTACGCCGCCGACATCACCCGCACCTTCCCCGTGAACGGCACCTTCAGCAAGCCGCAGCGCGCCGTCTATGAGGTGGTACTGGCCGCGCAGCAGGCGGCCATCGCCAAGATCAAGCCCGGTAACCACTGGAACGATCCCCACGATGCCGCCGTGCGCGTCCTCACCGAAGGCCTGGTCGAACTCGGCCTGCTCAAGGGCAAGGTCAGGCAGCTTATCAAGGACCAGGACTACCGACGCTTTTACATGCACCGCACCGGCCACTGGTTGGGCATGGACGTACACGATGTCGGCGACTACAAGGTCGGCGGCGAATGGCGCGTGCTGGAACCCGGCATGGTCATGACCGTCGAGCCCGGCCTCTACATCCCGGCCGGCAGCAAAGGCGTGGTGAAAAAATGGTGGAACATCGGCGTGCGCATCGAGGACGATGTGCTGGTCACGCCGAAAGGGTGCGAGGTGCTGACCATCGCGACGCCCAAGAGCGTTGAGGCGATCGAGAAGCTGATGGCCGAATCACTGTAGTTGTGTAGGGTGGGCACGTTGTTTGTGCCCACGCGTTGCGACTCACACAGTGAAGAGATAGCCCGGATTATTGAGCGTCGTTCGGGTTCGGTTGGATCCGCGTGGGCAGCAAAGCTGCCCACCCTACGAAGTAAATTAAGCATGACAAACGATTTTGACATCCTGATCATCGGCGGCGGTCTGGTCGGTGCGAGCCTGGCCTGTGCGCTGGGCGGGCAGGCGTTGCGTGTCGGTCTGGTCGAGGCAAAGCCGTTCGCGACCCGCGCGCAGCCCGAATACGACGAACGCAGCATCGCGCTGTCGTCTGGTTCGCAACGCATCTTCGCGGCCATGGGCCTGTGGCCGGCGTTGGCGGACAGCTGTGTGCCGATCCGGCGCATCCAGATCAGCGACCGCGGACATTTCGGCGCCGCCCGTCTCGATGCGGCCGAGGAAGGTGTGGCGGCGCTCGGCTATGTCGCGCCGGCGCGCGTCATCGGTCAGGCGCTGGCGGCGCGCCTCGCCGCATTTGCCAATATCGAGTTGCTCTGTCCGGCACAGGTCGAAGCCATGCACCTCGATACTGATGCGGCACAGGTCAGTGTGCAGGTCGGTGATGCCACGCGCCTATTGCGCAGCCGACTGGTGGTGGCGGCGGACGGCGCACACTCCCTGGTACGCGAACAGCTCGGCATTGAGACCGCGCACTGGCAGTACGACCAGACCGCCGTGATTGCCAACATCACCCCGGAGCGTCCGCACGCCAACACCGCCTACGAACGCTTTACTGACACCGGCCCGCTGGCCTTGTTGCCACTGCACGATGCGCGTTGCGCACTGGTCTGGACGGTGCGCACCTCACAGGTCGATGCGCTCATGCAGCTCGACGACGCGGCATTCCTTGCCGCACTGCAGGAACGCTTCGGTCAGCGTCTTGGACGCTTGCTCAAGGTCGGCACTCGCCAGGCTTACCCGCTCAATCTGGTGCGGGCGCGTGAATCGGTCCGCGCCCGGCTCGCCTTGATCGGCAATGCCGCGCACAGTCTGCACCCGGTGGCCGGGCAGGGCTTCAATCTGGGGTTGCGCGATGTCGCCGCGCTCGTTGATGTGCTGGTCGAAGCGCTGCGTGATCGCGTGGACATCGGCAATCTGGCGGTCTTGCAGCGTTATGCCGCCGCGCGACGCCGCGATCAGCGTGGTGTGATCGCCTTCACCGATGGCTTGGCCCGCATCTTCGCCAACCCGCTCGCACCGGTGGCACTGGCACGCAATTTCGGCCTGATCGCCGTGGATATGTTGCCGCCGTGCAAACATTTCCTCAGTCGGCGCACCATGGGTTTAGCCGGGCACCTGCCGCGTCTGGCGCGCGGATTGTCGATTTGACTACATCATTAAAATAGTAAGTCCCCTCTCCCTTTGGGAGAGGGCCAGGGTGAGGGGAATCGGTTCAGTGCCAAACTTCTCCCCTCACCCCAACCCTCTCCCCGCTTGCGCGGGGCGAGGGGGCAACTCAGATGATCGTATTAGGGTATCGCCAACCATCATGGCTTTCTCCGCGCCCTTTGCGATCTTTGCGTCTTTGCGTTTAAGAGGTTAATCAATGACAGATCACTATGACATCATCATCATCGGCGGCGGCATGGTCGGTGCGGCGTGCGCATTGGCGCTGGGCGGCAGTGGTTTGCGTGTGGCCGTGATCGAGACGCGTACAGCGCAGCCCTATGATGCCGCCGCCGCGGCCGATCTGCGCGTTTCCGCCATCACGCAGGCCTCGCAGCGTATCTTCGCGGCGCTGGGCGTCTGGCCGACGCTGGCCGCGCGTCGCATCAGTCCGTTTCGCGAGATGCGGGTCTGGGATGCGGCCGGTTCCGGCGCCATCCACTTCGACAGCGCCGACATCGGCACCGCGACCCTGGGTTGGATCATCGAGAATCAGGTGATCCAGAGCGCGCTGTGGGAAGGCTTGGCAACGCAGAGCAATATAGAGGTGATCTGTCCGGCGCTGCCGGTGGAGGTATCATTCGCTGAGGACGTCGCGCGCATTGTCCTCGACAACGGTCGCACGCTAAGCGCGCACCTTGTGGTCGCCGCGGACGGCGCCGACTCGCGTGTGCGCGAGATGGCGGGCATCGCCACGCAGGGCTGGCGGTACGATCAGCAGGGCGTGGTAGCGACGGTGACACCGCAGCGTTCGCATCAGGACACGGCCTGGCAGCGCTTTCTTCCCCATGGCCCACTGGCCTTGCTGCCGCTCGGTGACGGTCGGTGTTCCATCGTCTGGTCGACATCGCCAGAGCAGGCCGCGCGTCTGCTGGCGCTGGATGAGCACGCGTTCTGCCAAGAACTGAGCACGGCCAGCGAAGGCGTTTTGGGCGAGATAGTGGCGACCGGTCCACGCGCGGCGTTTCCGCTGCGCTTGCAGCATGCACGCGATTACGTGCGCCCGCGCCTGGCGCTGATCGGCGATGCCGCACACTGTGTGCACCCGTTAGCCGGGCAGGGCGTGAATCTCGGTCTGCTCGATGCCGCTGCGTTGGCCGAAGTGCTGCTCGATGCGCAGCAGGCCGGCCGCGATATCGGTGCGCTCAAGACATTGCGTCGTTATGAGCGCTGGCGCAAGGGCGATAACCTGCTGATGATGGGAGTCATGGACGGTTTCAAACGCCTGTTCGGAACCGCTTGGTCACCGCTGCGCATCGCCCGCAATATGGGCCTGACGTTCACCGACAATCTGCAACCGGTGAAAAATCTCATTATGCGCCGAGCCATGGGACTGGAAGGTGATTTGCCGCGACTGGCGTCTATCGCACCCCGCGCCGCAGCATCACCCTCTATAGGATGTAGCCTGGGTTGAGCGCAGCGACAAAATCACCGAAGGTGATTTTGGACAGCCGCAGGCTGGCCCGAAGGGTGGCGTCCATTTATGGACGCCACAAACCCAGGCTACATCCTTTGCCGCCGATCTATATATAGCGCGACCATCCTGCGACCCACCCGCGCTGTCTATCAGACACTGGGGGTTTGTGCTAGCATCCTGGCCACTTCGAGAATCCATGGCCGGAATAAATAGAGTGAGGGTGTTAATGCAGCTCATACGCCGTGTGGCCTTGTTGTTGGGACTGCTCGTTTTGCCGGTACTGGGAAGTGCCGATAACATGGCAGCCGCGGGAACCGCCGCAGCCGCACAGACCTCCTCTTCCGTTCAGGCACCAGCGTCGGCGAATTCATCCGATACCGCACCAGCCGCAGTGCAATCATCCCCATCGCAGCCCACGCAGACACCAAGCATTACCAATACCGTCACCTCGCCCAGCGACAATCCAGCGCCGGGTACGAAGGCCGGGGCCGCAAACACCACCACTGGTCTATCTGGCGGGGAACCCGTTAGTTCGACAACGCAGAACGAATTCCAAGACTTCATCACGCAATCGACCGGGCTCAAGCTGCCGCTGTTCGGCTATAACCTGTTCGAGAACGCGCCATCCACCTTCGCGCCGGTGGACCAGATACCTGTCACATCCGACTATGTCGTCG
>JBGPWJ010000238.1:0-4164 GCA_041492115.1 Gammaproteobacteria bacterium | reverse complement strand
TTCGCTTGGGTGATCGCCCCAGTCGATATCACGCGGTTGAATGCCGATCAGTGCACGGCGCTGTGGCAGACGTTCGGTGAGGCGGGCGATGATCATCAGGTCGATCAGGCCGACTTCGTGGACGCTGCGCTTGTTGTTGCTGCCGAGATAGCGATCCATGTCATCATCGACGAACACCTGAACAGTGCCCGGCTCGGCGTACAGTTGGGCGGCGTCGATGACAATCAGCTGGTCGGCATCTTCGATGGGCCCGGCCAATGTGAAGCTGAGGGTGCCGCCGTCCAGAAATTCGACGTCGGCAAGGTCGGGATATTGCGATTGCAGGGCATTAAGTGCGTGTATGCCGATGCCCTCATCCGCGAGCAGGGTATTGCCCAGGCCGAGTACTAGTGTTCTGTTGGTCATTATGGAGTCCATTACCTTGCCATGAATGTGACTATTTGTGGCCCTATGTCGCAGGTGGCGTGGTTTCAAATCTACTTTAGCGCATCCTAAAATGATTACAGATGACGTTTTTGACCTAAGTCAAGTGATCGTGATCTTTTCTATTCTTATTTCACCGGACACCGATATGCTTGTCTCGACTTCCGGACCTATACTGAGGGTGAGTGATACACCGGTTTCAGTGCCGTCTAAAGTGTAGTACCCGGCGAGCGCTGGCGCCGCGCCAACAACGAAGAGGAGCATTCCGACATGTGTCTCGGCATACCCATGCAGATTTCCGCGATCGATGGTTTCCTGGCGCGTTGCAACGCCAAGGGCGTGGAGCGCGATGTCAACCTGTTCCTGATGCAGGGAGAAAATATCGCGTCAGGTGATTTCGTCATGGTGCATGTCGGCTACGCCATCCAAAAGATGACCGAGCAGGAAGCGCGCTCGGCCTGGGAGGTGTACGACGAGATGTTGGCCGCGGAGGCAGCCCTCAACAGTGCATGAACTGTCTGTTTGTCAGGCCATGTTGCAGCAGGTCGAGGCGATTGCGGCGCAGCGTCAGGCGCACGGAGTAACGAGTATCACGATCCGCATCGGACCGCTGTCCGGTGTGGAACCGGATCTGCTGCAACACGCCTTCCCGGTGGCGCGCGCCGGGACGGTCGCCGCCGAGGCGCGGCTGATTATTGAACGTCTGCCGGTCCGGGTGCACTGCGAACAATGCGGCGCGGAGACAGACGCCACGCCGAACAGGTTGTTGTGCGGTGCCTGTGGCGACTGGCATACGCGGCTCGTCAGTGGCGACGAGTTGTTGCTGGCCAGTGTTGAATTGCTGATTTGAACCCTGCTGCGCGGAGGATGTGAACATGTGCGACACCTGCGGTTGTAATGTAACCGAACAGCACAAGAGCGATGACCCACACACTGTTGAAGTGTTGGAGGGGCTGCTGGCCGAGAACAACCATCAGGCGGCTCATAATCGTGCGCACTTCAATGAACACGACCTACTGGCCGTCAACCTGATGTCTTCTCCCGGCGCCGGCAAGACCGCCTTGCTCGAGGCGACCATCGACGCCCTGAAAAATGAATTCAACATCGCCGTCATCGAAGGCGATCTGGAAACCGAGAACGATGCCGAACGCATTCGCGCCAAAGGCGTGCCCGCGCACCAGATCACCACTGGTACCGCCTGTCATCTCGACGCGCATATGGTGCATGATGCGCTGCATCACATGTCGCTTGATGATGCGGATATCCTTTTTATAGAGAACGTCGGCAACCTGGTCTGTCCCGCCAGCTTCGATCTCGGCCAGCATCTGAATGTCATCCTGCTGTCCGTCACGGAAGGCGACGACAAACCGGTCAAGTATCCGGTCATGTTCCGCGCTGCGGATGTCGTGATGGTGACCAAGACCGATCTCATGCCGTACATGGATGATTTCGCTATCGAGCGGGTCAAAGCGCATATGCGCAACCTGGCCAGCGATGCGCCGGTCATTGCGCTGTCCGCCAAGAAAGGCCTCGACATGAATGACTGGTTCAATTGGCTGCGCAAGCATATCGATGCATTGCGTGCCGGCGACGATTTACGCCACGCGGGGCAGGGTGTCGCCGGGCATGTGCACAGGCGGCGCGATACGCAGATATTGTGAATGTGCGGACGATTGCGTTCATACGCGATTATTCACGGCTGATCTTCTTCATCTCGATAGAGACGGGAGCTATCTTATGCACCTGAGCGCTCAAGACTGGCTGAAAAAAATCCGGCAACTGCCGCTGCCGGACAAGGTTCGTATCATGAACGTCTGCGGCGGTCATGAGCGCGCCATCACCATGGCCGGTTTGCGCGGCGCTCTGCCGAAGAACATCGAACTCATACCCGGTCCGGGTTGCCCGGTGTGTGTCTGTCCTGAAGAGGATGTCTACGAAGCCATCCAGTTGGCGCTCAAGGAAGACCTGATCCTGGTGGCGTTCGGCGATATGCTGCGCGTGCCGGTTAACGTGCCCAAGGGTGATGTCCGTTCGCTGGAAGAGGCCAAGGCCGCGGGCGCGGATGTGCGGCCGATCGCTTCACCAGGCGAGGCGGTGCGCATCGCGCTGGCGGAGCCGACGCGCACGGTGGTGTTCTTCGCCGCCGGCTTCGAAACCACCACCGCGCCGGTCGCCGGCATGCTGATGGAAGGAATACCGGACAATCTGCTGGTGCTGCTCTCCGGTCGCCTCACTTGGCCGGCGGTTGCCCTGCTGCTCGATTCCGATACGCCGGGCTTCGATGCCTTGGTCGCGCCAGGTCATGTTGCCACGATCATGGGTCCTGAGGAATGGCAGTTCGTGGTCGAGAAACACCACATTCCCGCCGCTATCGCCGGTTTCGCGCCCGAGACGCTGCTCGCGGCGATGTACTCCACGTTGCGACAACTCATCGAGGGCGAGCGGTTTCTCGACAACTGTTATCCCGAAGTGGTGCGTCCCGGCGGCAACAGCAGAGCAAAAGAATGTCTCGCCTCGGCGCTGGATGTCGTCGCCGCCAACTGGCGTGGCGTGGGTGTGATTCCCGCCTCGGGATTCGCGCTCAACCAGGCGCTCGCGGCGCACGATGCGCGGCTCCAATTACCCGCGCATGACGATCCGACACGCAAACGCATCGGCGAGATGCCGCCGGGCTGCGATTGCGCCAAAGTCGTGCTGGGCAAAATTTATCCCGACCAATGCCGTTTGTTCGGTCGCGCCTGTCATCCACGTCATCCGATCGGGCCGTGCATGGTATCCGACGAGGGCGCCTGTCGTATCTGGTGGTCCAGCGGCGTGCGCGAGGCACGCACAGATGCGGTGCCAGTCGAATAACAAGCGTGCTGTCCATGACATCCGATCGCCGCGCATGACCGCGAATCAGCGCGACTACAAACATGCGCATCCATTCGCGTTTATGTGTGTTCATTCACGGCTAACCCTTCTTGTTGGATTTCATTGACCACGGGCGCGTGTCAATGGTTGCTCGACGGTCGCGTGCAAGGCGTGGGTTTTCGTCCTTTCGTTTATCGTCTGGCGCAGCGTTATCGGTTGACGGGTTATGTGCAGAATCTGTCGGGTCAGGTCCTGATCTTCGCGCAGGGCGATGCCTTGGCCTTGGCGGCATTCGAAGCGGCGTTGTTGGTTGAGTCCCCGCCGCTGGCACGTCCACATCTGCTGAGCAGTGCAGCCGCGCAACCGCAGCGTCTTGGTGTCTTCAGCATTATTGCCAGTAGCCAAGATGCCGCAGCACGCATTCACGTCCCGCCTGATTATTTCGCCTGCGACGATTGTCTGCGCGAACTGCGCGATCCGCACGACCGCCGTTATCGCTATCCATTCATCAACTGCACGCAATGCGGTCCGCGTTATACGCTGATCACGCGCCTGCCTTATGACCGGCCCAACACCACGCTGGCCGGTTTTACACTCTGCACGGCGTGCCGCGCGGAATATGAAAACCCGCTCGACCGGCGTTTCCATGCCGAGCCGGTGGCTTGTCCGCGTTGCGGTCCATCGCTGCAATATCACGCGGCGGATGACGCGCTGATCGAGGACAACGCGACTGCGTTGAGCACCGCGGTCGCGGCCTTGCGCAGCGGCCGCATCCTCGCTGTGAAAGGCATCGGCGGCTATCATCTGATGTGCGATGCGGGCAACACGACGGCAGTGATGCGATTGCGCGCGCACAAGCCGCGCCCGCACAAACCACTCGCCGTCATG
>JBGPWJ010000199.1:0-5008 GCA_041492115.1 Gammaproteobacteria bacterium | reverse complement strand
TTGCTGACGTTGGCGGGCATACAGATTGCCGCACTGCTCGGCGTGCTGGCGATGTCGCTGTACGACATCCTGCTGAGCCGCTGGCTCGAGATCGTCATCGCACGCAAAAACCTGCTGCGCTATTCCTGGGTGGCCAACACCTTCAATAATTTCGTCGGCCTCTTTGGATTGGCAGGTTCTGGCATCCGTTATCTGCTGCTGACACGCGACGGCGCCAAGCCCAAAGCCGCAGCGGCCATGTCCGCCAGCCTGCTGCTGTCGGTACCGGTGGGTTTGGGTGTGCTGGCATTGCCGACCTGGTCATTGTCGCGGCCGTTGCTGGCGATGCTGCCCTTGCCGACCTGGATGGGTTACCTGGCCCTGGCCTTGTTCTCATTGTACGTGCCGCTCTATCTGCTGCTCACCGGCTCTGGCTTTCTGCACCGGCGTTATCTCGACAGCGTGCCGACGCTACGTTTGATGCAACGTTTGCTGTTGGTCGTCGTCTCTCTGTTCGACTGGCTACTGGCCGCGCTGGTCGCCTGGTTGTGTCTGACGGCCGCCGGCGCGAGCGTGTCGGCAGCGCTGTTCCTTGGTGCCTTCGTGCTGGCCGCGGCACTGGGCATCTTCAGCATGATCCCGGGCGGCCTGGGTGTTTTCGACGGCGTGCTGCTGCTCTGCCTGCGGGCCAGCACCGCGTCGAATCATCAGCTGCTGGCCGGCATCATTTTATTCCGGGTGGTGTACTACCTGATCCCCTGGTTAATCGGCGCCTACCTCGGTGCTGGCATCCTGTTCAAGACCGACAACGCCCGCCTCAAAGGCCTGGCCAAACGCTGGGAAGGCAGCGTGCTGCTGGGTCTGCTGCGTCTGCCGCTCGGGCTGATCACGTCGCTGGGTGTGCGCATCCTGTCCTATCTGACCTTCGCCGCCGGACTGGTGCTGCTGCTGTCCGCCGCCTTCCCGGCCATCAGCGCGCGCGCCGAGGTGTTGAACAATTGGCTGCCGCTCGCGGCCATCGAAAGTTCACACCTGCTGTCGGTGGTTGCCGGTGTGCTGCTGATCGGGTTGGCGCGTGGCATCGCCGCGCAGGTGCGCAGCGCCTATCGCCTGACGCAATTTCTGCTGCTCACCGGCGCGTTGTTGAGCCTGCTCAAAGGTATCGACTTCGAAGAGGCGCTGTTCATGCTCGGCGTCGCCGGCCTGCTGCGCACCCGGGCGCGCGATTTCTATCGCGTCACCTACTCGCTGCTCAGCGCGCGCAATATTTATTGGCTGTTCGGACTGCTGGCCGCCGTCGGCGGTTATGCGTTGATCGGGGGACAGGTCTATGCGGACATTCCCTATGCGCATGCATTGTGGTTGCAGTTCGGCACCGATCTGGAAGCTGCGCGCTTTCTGCGCTCGCTGCTGATCGCAGTACTGGTACTGCTGGGCCTGATCGGCTGGATTCTGTTCCGCATGCCGGGCCCGCCGCCCTGCCTGCCGGACTTGGCGCGTCTCGAAAAGGCCCGTGCGCTGCTTCAACAGGGCGCCGGCCATGCCTTCTCGCATCTGCTGTACATGGGCGACAAGCACCTGTTCGTCACAGCAAACGGCCAAGCCCTGATTCAATACGGCCGGATCCGAGACCGACTCGTCGCGCTGGGCGATCCGATCGCGTTGGACAGGGATTTCGACACAGCCATCGCCGAATTCCGCACCTTCGCCGATCACTACAATCACGTGCCGGTGTTCTATCAGGTCGCGGAAGAACATCTGCACCACTATCACGACAACGGCTTCTCGATGCTTAAGCTCGGCGAGCAGGCTTATGTCGACGTGCAGCAGTTTACCCTGGCCGGAAAGCGCGGCGAGCCGCTGCGCAACCCGGTGAACCGGGCGCGCCGCGAAGGTGTGACGGTGACCGTGATGGAGCATCCATTGACAGAATCGGTATGGCAGGAACTGGAAAACGTTTCCCAGCTTTGGCTGAACGACAAGCATACCGCTGAGAAGGGCTACTCGCTGGGCCGCTTCGAGCGCGGCTATCTGAGCGCCGCGCCGATCGCGGTGGCGCGCGTGCAGGAACGCTGTGTGGCCTTCGCCTCGCTGACGCCGAGCGGTACTTCACCCGATGTTCTCAGCGTCGACCTGATGCGCCAGTTGCCCGATGCGCCCGCCGGCGTGATGGATCTGCTGTTTGTGGAACTGATCGAGTACGCGCGCGCCCACGGCTTCGCCTATTTCAATCTCGGCATGGCGCCGCTGCGCGGCGTCGGTGAAACCCGCTACGCCCGCACCGGCGAACGCCTGCTGCGGCTGGTCTACGAACACGGCAACCGTTTCTACAACTACAAGGGCCTGCGCAGTTACAAAGAAAAGTTCCATCCCGAATGGCGCGGCACTTACCTGGCCTTCCCTTATTTCACACCGGTGCCCGGCCTGCTGATCGACATCGCCGCACTGATTGCGGGCGGCTACTGGCGGGTCTTGGGCAAGGCGCGGGATGCGTGAGATTTATTCTGTGCGCCTACACGCTCACCGGGACGTGTGCCGTCCAGATATAATGCGGCATGTCTCATGACCAAGATTCCTCGCTGGCTGGACCCCGATGATGACACGACGCCGTTCCCGGACGTGGAGCAGGCCTTGATCGAGCCCAACGGACTGCTGGCCGTGGGCGGCTCGTTGAACATTACGCGCCTGCTCAATGCCTACCGACACGGCATCTTTCCTTGGTACAGCGCGGATCAGCCGCTGCTATGGTGGTCACCCGACCCGCGTACCGTGCTGTTCCCGGCGCGTTTCAAACTGTCGCGTAGCCTGCGTAAAACGCTGCACAAGTCCGCGCATCAGGTGACACTCGATACCGCCTTTGATGCCGTAGTTGCAGCCTGCGCCGCGCCGCGCAGCAGCGAGTCCGGCACCTGGATCACACCGGCCATGGCCCAGGCCTATCGCGCCTTGCATGCAGCGGGTTATGCGCATTCAGTGGAGGTCTGGCAGGACAGCAAATTGGTCGGCGGTCTCTACGGTGTGGCCTTGGGCCGCGTGTTCTTCGGTGAATCGATGTTCAGCGCGCTGCGCGACGGCTCCAAGATCGCGCTGGCGCACCTGGCCGGGCAGTTGCGCGCCTGGAATTTCACTGTGATCGACTGCCAACTGCGCACTGCACATCTGCAGAGCCTGGGCGCCGAGGAGATTCCGCGCACACATTTCACCTCCCTGCTGAGAGAGGCCTGCGCCCTGCCCGGCCGCCCCGGACTCTGGCGGTTTGAATCCGCACGAGCCTGGGCGCACACTCAGGAACCGGGATAAACAAGCCGATTGCGGCACCATCCGTCATGCGCAACGACCAGATCCACACCAGCCTGCAGCGGCTCGCGTTCTATCAGAGCCAGGAGCACCCGTGCAGCTATCTGCCCGGACGCACCGCGGCCTCCTTGTTCGCCGATCCCACCGCGCGGATGACCAACACCACCTACAGTCGCCTCGCCGAATACGGTTTTCGCCGCAGCGGCGCGCACATCTATCGTCCGTCCTGCCCGGCCTGCACGGCCTGCATTCCGGTGCGGATACCGGTGCAGGATTTTCAGGCGGCTCGGGTGCAGCGCCGGAATCGCCGCCGCAATGCCGATCTGCGCGTCAATCCGGTGGCGGCAGCGTTCGACTCAGCGCATTTTCAGCTCTATCGGAAATACATCGAAGCCCGCCATCCCGGCGGCGGAATGGATGATCCGGACCCGCGCAAATACCTGGAATTTCTCACCTGCGCCTGGAGCGACACGCGCTTCTACGAATTCCGTCTCGATGACCAGCTGCTGGGCGTGGCGGTGGTCGATCACCTCGACGATGCACTCTCGGCCGTGTACACATTTTACGACCCGCAACAATCTGAACGCAGCCTAGGTACTTACGCTGTACTCTGGGAAATTGAATTAGCTCAACGCCTCGGCCTGCCCTGGCTCTATCTCGGCTATTGGATCAAGGAATGCCCGAAGATGGCCTACAAAGGCCGCTACCATCCCTTGCAGATCTGGCGCGACGGTCAATGGATCTGGCAAGACGACACCCCGCCATAGTTAAAGACCGCCCGTTTTCCGGCCGCTAAGCGACAGAACGCCGAGCACCTCGGCGTGCGCAGCCACAGAACTTGCCGCTGGTCCATTCCCTGCAAGCCCCGTGGTAACACTGTCAAGCAGACCAGGAGCGTGCCATGCTGAGCTATATTTACCGGTTGGCGATGAACTTCGAGCAAGAGCACGGCCTGCGCCCCAATCTGCTCTCTATCAACCCCGCGCACATGGCGCAACTGAAAGAAACCTTTCCCGATCCCGCCGATTTCGCTAACATACTGCGGCTGCTGGAGATGGAACTCATCATCGATCGCGAGATCGTCCATCCGCAAGTCGCCTGGGCATCGGCGGCGCGCCAGCGCGCAGTCTGACCCGCGCATCCCCGACCAGACGGCGTCCGGCAGGTCGCAGGTGACTTGCGTGGCGCTGTTTTTTTCCGATAATGTCGCGCGCGCCTGCAACAGAAGCATACTGCGGGCATGTTGCGCCCGACACGAGTTAAGAGGCTTATGGCAAAAGAAGATCACATTGAAATGGAAGGCACGGTCATTGAGACGCTGCCCAACACCATGTTCCGGGTACAGCTCGAGAACGGTCATGTCGTGACTGCGCATATCTCAGGCAAGATGCGCAAGCACTACATCCGCATCCTCACCGGCGACAAGGTCACCGTCCAACTCACACCCTACGACCTCAGCAAAGGCCGCATCTCGTTCCGCGCGCGTTGATGGGCGCGGCACCGCCCGCCACTCCTGGTCCGCACGTAATCCATTCTGCTCGTTGTTGCCCACACTACGTTGTAGAGGCTGGTCTAAGATCCGCCTCTACACATCAGGCGCGATCAACTGGAAACGCGATCACATCCTGAATGGCGCGCGCATCAGCGGCCAGCATCAACAATCGGTCGAAACCCAACGCGACCCCGGCACAATCAGGCAGCCCATGCGCCAGGGCCGCGAGCAAGTGTTCAT
>JBGPWJ010000148.1:0-6738 GCA_041492115.1 Gammaproteobacteria bacterium | reverse complement strand
CGTGATCGGTGTGCAGGACGAGTCCATGCAGCGCGACTACTGGTACACCGTGGCGCGCGATGCCCGTGAACTGGAAGATGCTGTGGCCGTCGGACGTCGTGCCGCGGAGCGCACCGTGCGTCGCCTCGGTGCGCGCCGTCTAAGCACGCGCAAAGTGCCGGTGTTGTATGCCGCCGAGATCGCCGGCGGGCTGCTCGGCCATTTTATCGGCGCCATCCGCGGCGGCAGCCTGTACCGTAAGTCATCGTTCCTGCTTGATCATCTCGGCAAGCAGGTGTTCCCGGAGTTCGTGCGCATCCATGAACAGCCGCATCTGAAAAAAGCGCTGGGCAGTGCGCCGTTCGACAGCGAGGGCGTGGCCACGCAGGCGCGTGACATCGTGACGGGGGGGATACTGCAAGGCTACGTACTCGATAGCTATTCCGCACGCAAGCTCGGCATGCAGACCACCGGCAACGCCGGCGGCGTGCACAATCTCACCATCGAACCGGGTCCGGATGACTTCGCGGCGCTGTTGAAAAAACTCGGCACGGGATTGCTGGTCACCGAATTGATGGGGCAGGGCGTGAACATCGTCACCGGCGATTATTCGCGCGGCGCAGCCGGTTTCTGGGTGGAGAACGGTGAGATTCAATATCCGGTCGAGGAGATCACCATCGCAGGCAATCTGCGCGACATGCTGCTCAATATCGCCGCCATCGGCAACGATGTCGAACTGCGCGGCAACACCCGCACCGGTTCACTGCTACTCGAAGCAATGACCATTGCAGGGGAATAAATAACTTTAGGCGCGAGCGCAGCGTATTGCGCCGCTTGTGACGAGAAATCGGGGTCTGTCCCTGATTCTCAGAATGCCAGGTGCTGCCCCGATTTATCCATCAGGCCAGCTATGCTTTACATTGCTAACGTTGCGCGTTAGCATCTGTTCATGATCAGGTCGTTCAAGGACGTCGACACCGAAACATTGTTCAGGCTTGGGCGCGTCCGACGATTCGTCAATATAGAGCGTCCCGCATTGCGTAAGCTCAAACAGCTTGATCTGGCGCAGCGCATCGAGGACATGCGCGCGCCGCCCGCGAATCGTTTGGAAAAGCTTTCGGGTGACCGTGCCGGGCAATGGAGCATTCGTATCAACGATCAGTTTCGCGTCTGCTTCCGTTGGGCAGAGGGCGGAGCAGAGGGTGTTGAAATTGTCGATTACCACTGAACGAGATTCGCCATGGCCAAGAAAACCAAACTGACTCCAGTTTCACCGGGCGAAATGCTGCTCGAAGAGTTCCTCAAACCGATGGCGCTTTCGCAGTACCGGCTGGCCAAGGAGATCGGCGTGTCGCAGCGCCGTATCGGTGAAATCGTGGCAGGTAAGCGCGCGATCACCGCCGACACTGATTTGCGGCTGTGCCGGTTCTTCGGCCTGTCGGATGGTTGGTGGTTGCGTTTGCAAGCGGATTACGACACCGCGTTGACCAGGGACTCCTTAGCCAAGACCTTGGCCATGATCAAGCCGTGGCCGGGTTCTAAACACGCGGCGTAAAATCACCGCGGCTGCTTTTGCGGAGGCGAGAGAGGCGAGGGAACAGACCACGATTTCCCTCTCGCTTCGCTCCACACGACATTCCATTAACATAAAGATCAAGGGGCCAGTGTACTTGAAAGGTAAAGTCAGTCTTGCGTTTCAATTACCCTTTGACACCTGATCTCAGGACGCTGCCGCGAGCGGCTTCTCAACGACAACCTCCGGCAAGTCATCGCAACCGAGTACCTATCTGGCATCGAGTATCTCGATGCCTACCAGTTCCTCGCCGGGACCGATGTTCAGCGCGACATCGTCATTGATCCTGACCGTCCAATAGCCGGATGTTGAGTGCATCCACTTCGGGGTCGTAGCTGATTCTCATGGCAGTATCCGTTCAAGTGGAATCGTAGTCGGCGCAATACGCTACGTTATTGCGCCCTACCTGCTCACAACAAAAACAGTGTCCCCAATCCCAGGAACGTCATGAAGCCGATCACGTCGGTGAACGTGGTCAGCACCACGCTGCCGGCCAGCGCCGGATCGACGCCCAGGCGGCGCTGTATGAGCGGGATGGTGACGCCGGCGAGCGCAGCGAACAGCAGGTTGATCATCATCGAAGCACCGATGATGGCGCCGATGCGCGCGTCGTGGAACCAGATGATTGTGATGGCGGCGACCACCAGCGCCCATAACGCACCATTCAGCAGTCCCACAGAGATTTCTTTGTAGAGCAGCCAGCGCGTGTTGGAACTGCGCAGTTGATCGAGCGCCAGCGCGCGCACCACCAGCGTCAGGGTCTGACTGCCGGCGATGCCGCCCATGCTGGCGACGATGGGCATGAGAATGGCGAGGGCCACGACCTTCTGCAGGACGGCTTCGAATTGCCCGACTACCCAGGATGCCAGGAAGGCCGTCGCCAGGTTGATGCCCAACCACACGGCGCGGCGTTGCGCGCTGGGTATCACCGGCGCGAACATGTCTTCCTCGGCATTCAGACCGGCCATGTGCAGCAGCGATTGCTCGGCTTCATCGCGCATCACGTCGACCACGTCGTCGATGGTGATGCGGCCGAGCAGCTTGCCGTGCTCGTCGATGACGGGCGCGGAGACGAAGTCGCGGTCTTCGAACAGTTTGACGACTTGCTTGGCGGGCAGCGAGGCGTTGATGCCTTGCATTTCGGTGTTCATAACTTCGGCGACGGTCAGCGTCGGATCTTTGGTCAGCACCGAGGTGAGCGGTAGCGTGCCGAGGTATTTGTCGTAGCGGTTCACGACCACCAGGTTGTCGGTGAGTTCCGGGATGTCGCCGCGCAGGCGCAGGTAGCGCATCACCACATCCAAAGTGACGTCGGCGCGCACCGTGATGGTGTCGGTGTTCATCAGGCCGCCGGCGCTGTTTTCCGGATACGACATGACGGATTCGAGGCGCTGACGGTTCTGCTTGTCCATGGACAGCAGCACTTCGCGGATCACAGCGCCCGGCAGGTCCTGGAGAATGTCGGCGAGATCGTCCACCGCCATGCCTTCGGTGGCGGCCACCAGCTCGTGCGTCTCCATCTCGCGGATCAGGTTGGCGCGCACTTCGTCGTTGACGTGCAGCAGCACCTCGCCGTCGTCGTCCGGATTGACCAGTTCCCAGGCGATGCTGCGTTGCGCCGGTGGCAGCGCTTCGAGCAGGTGCGCGATCTCGGCGGGGTGCAGCGTGTTGAGGATCAGACGGAACTGATGCAGGGTGCCGTGTTCGAGGGCGCGGGTGAGATCGCGCAGGCGCTTTTCAGAACTGTCTTGACGGGCATCGTCGGCCATGGCGCTTCCTCGGTGCGGCGGGGTTCACGGGCGCGCAGAGTGTAACAAAGTCGTGCGGCAGGGCCTAGGTGTCGCGGCGATTTTAGTCATGAGGTACATCGTGTACGCGATCGGCGCGTGATACGGAGGATTCGTAGGGCGCGGATCACGCGCCATCCCCAGCCCCAACGCTACTCCCGGTTCAACGCGGCGACCAGCCGGTTGATATCTTCCGCGTGGCCATAGCGGCTGATGTCCTGCGCCTGTGCGGCGAGTTCACCGGCGTGGCTGGCGTTGATGATGCTTTTGACTTCGAGCAGGGTGGCGGGCTGCATGCTGAATTCGCTCAGGCCGAGCCCGAGCAGCAGGCGGGTGTAACGGGTGTCGCCGGCCATTTCGCCGCACATCGCCACCGGCACGCCGGCGTGGTGGCCGGCCTGAATGACGTGGCGGATCAGGTGCAGCACGGCCGGGTGCAATGGATCGTAGAGATAGTTGACGTCATCCTCGACGCGGTCGATGGCGAGGGTGTACTGGATCAGGTCGTTGGTGCCGATCGACATGAAATCGAGAAGCGGCGCGAAGAACTGCGCGCTGATGGCGGCGGCCGGCACCTCGATCATGCCGCCGATCGGCAGGGCCGGGTCGAACTTCAGGCCCTGACGGGTCAGTTCCTGTTTGCTCTCTTCGATGAGTTGCAGGACCTGGTGAATCTCCTGCAGGTTGGAGAGCATCGGCACCATCATGCGCAGCGGGCCGTGCGCGGAGGCGCGCAGGATGGCGCGCAACTGCGGGCGGAACAGCGTCAGGTCCTTCAGGCACAGGCGGATGGCGCGCAATCCGAGCGCCGGGTTGCTGGACAACGGGCGCTCGTCGCGGCCGCCGTTGGCCTGCTTGTCTGCGCCCAGGTCCAGGGTGCGGATCGTGACCGGCGCGCCGCGCATGCCGTGCAGCACCTGCAAATAAACGGCCAGTTGTTCCTCTTCATCGGGCGGCGTGTCACGGTTCATGAACAGCGATTCGGTGCGGTATAGACCGATACCGGCGGCGGCGACGCGCCGCGCGGCATGCACATCCTCGGGCAGTTCGATGTTGGCCTGCAGGCTGATGACGCGGCCGTCGCGGGTGATGGCTGGCTCGCCCTTGAGTTTGGCGAGCTGGGTCTGGTAGCGGCGTTCCTCGCTCTGTACCCGACGATAGTGATGCAGGATGGCTTCGTCGGCCTGCGCCAGCACCACGCCCTGGCGGCCATCGATGATCAGTTCCTCGTCGTCGTTCAGGTAACGACGCGCGTGACGCACGCCGACGATGGCCGGGATGCGCAGGTTGCGGGCGATGATCGCGGTGTGCGACAACGGGCCGCCGTGCTCGGTGACGAAGCCCGCGATGCCCTGGTGCTGCATGAGCACGGCGTCGGCGGGCGTGAGGTCGTCGGCGACGATGATGCGGCCCTTGAGCGGCATGACGTCGGCGTCCTGAGTATGACCTTCCTGCTTGAGCAGGATGCGCTGGATGCGGTTGACGACATGATCGACATCGTCCTTGCGGGTGCGCAGGTAGGGGTCATCCATCTGGTCGAAGACATTGACCAGTGCATCGCGTTGCAGTTTCAGAGCCCACTCGGCATTGCACTTACGTGAGCGGATCAGGTTGATGGGCACCTCGGACAGCGCGCTGTCCTTGAGCATCAGCAGGTGGGTGTCGATGAAGGAGGCGATGTCCGCCGAGGTGTCGGCCGGGATCTGCTGACGGATCGCCTTGAGCTGCTGCTGCGCCGCATCCACGGCCTGCATGAAGCGCGTGACCTCGTCCTTGATCAGCGCTTTTGGAATGGCGTATTCAGTAACCTCCGGCAGCCCGCGCTGCAGCAGGTAGGCCTTGCCGATGGCAATGCCTCTGGAAACACCGATTCCTGATAGCGCCAAACTCACTTTGTTCGCCCTCTCTTGCTGAGCGGATGTAGGGTGGGCAACGTGTTGCCCGCGCGTGTTCGAAAATGTTGGTCTCACGTGGGCAGCAAAGCTGCCCACCCTACATAACTTTCATTCCCCTTCCCCAAACCTATCCATCACCAGCTTCTCCAGTCGCTGCACGGCGGTTTCTTCATCCGCTCCGGTGGCGATCAGTTCCAGGCTGGTGCCTTTGCCGGCGGCCAGCATCATCACGCCCATGATGCTCTTGGCGTTGACTTGGCGGCTGCCGCGCGCCAACTGGATGTCGCTTTCGAATTCGGATGCCAGTGTGACCAGCTTGGCGGCGGCGCGGGCATGCAGGCCGAGTTTGTTGATGATTGTGATGTCTTTACGCACCATGGTGCTCCTCGAAATTGCTTCTGCACAACAGCACGCCGTCGCTGCCGCCGCTGATAGCTTTCTGCACCAGTTCAGGCAGGCTCAGGCGCGGATAGTTCAAGACCCGGATCAGCATCGGCAGGTTGACGCCGGCGACCACCACAACCCGGCCGTCGCTCTGCAGACGGGTGGCGATGTTGCACGGCGTGGAACCGAACAAATCGGTGAGCACCAACACGCCGTCGCCAAGATCGAGGCGACTGATACGTTGACGCGCGGCGTCAACGGCCTGGTCGGGATCGCTGTCGAGGGGCACGCCCAGCACCTGGGCGTTGAGCGGCCGCACGCCGAGCAGTGCAATGGCTGTGTTCAACAGGTCGGCGCCGATGCGCTCATGGGTGATGATCAGTAATCCAACGCTCATAGAGTCAGTATCGAGTAGCGAGTAGCAAGTAGCAAGGATGAGAATGAAGATGACGACCATGAGCGGACTGTTCCTTGCCACTCGTCACTCGCAACTGTCGTTTCACGATAATTCCCGGTGGCGGGTGAGCACGCTGTCATGGCTGCGGCGGAAATGTGCGGCGAGCATCTCGGCCAGATACACGGAGCGGTGCTGACCGCCGGTGCAGCCCAACGCCACGGTCATGTAGCTGCGATTCTCGGCTTCGAAGCAGGGAATCCATTTTTCCATGAAGTCGCGCAGATGCTCGAACATTTCGCCGACTTTGGGCTGCCGTTCCAGGAAGGCGATCACGCCCGGGTCCAGACCGGTGAGCGGGCGCAGTGCCGATTCCCAATGCGGGTTGGGCAGGCAGCGCACGTCGAACACGAAATCGGCGTCCGGCGGTACGCCATGCTTGTATCCGAATGACATAAACAGCAGCGACAGGCTGCGCTCGACGCGTTGCTCGACGCGTTCGCGCACCAGTTCGCGCAACTGATGGATGTTGGTGTGGGTCGAATCGATGATCAGGTCGGCGTGGGCGGCGAACGGTTCCATGAGTGCGCGTTCCAGGCGGATGGCCTCGGCCAGCGGACGGTCCTTGCCGGTCAGCGGGTGCTTGCGGCGCGTCTCGCTGTAGCGCTTGAACAGCGTGTCGTCCTCGGCCTGCAGGAAGAACAACTCGCAGTTCAGTCCGCTGTG
>JBGPWJ010000032.1:0-15379 GCA_041492115.1 Gammaproteobacteria bacterium | reverse complement strand
GGCGTAGCGGCGTGTCAGACTCTGCCCCGGCGCTGTTCCGGGCGCCGGCGCGCCCTCGCCGACGAAGAATGTGCCAACACCGAACACGCCGTAGCCCAGTGCATCGAGCACCGTACCGCCCGATTTCAGCTGCACCGAGTCGGGGCCGTTCTGAAGATCGAAGTTGAGAATCAGATCGGCGTTCTGCACCTTGGTTGTGCCATCGCCACTGTCATCGGCCACCACGAACACACCATCGGTATCAAAAGTACCGCTCAGGGTGAGCGTGACATATGCGAGACCAGTGGTGCCTTTGATGCCTTGCAGTGACAAGCCTGACAGCGAACCGCCGGGTGTGCCGTACAGTTCCACGAACATGTAACCGTTGTCAGCGCCGACGGCATCGTACAGCACTTCGGAAATAACCGGTGCGGCATTGGCGATGGCGGACTGGGTTTGCAGTACGGCGCCGAGCAGCGCCACGAGAACGACACGGATAATCTGTGACATGGTTGTTCCTCCTTGAACGAGTGGGTTGAACGGCTGCGCGGCTCCTGCCGCGCAGTGCAATCATAGCACCGGATTGCATCCTGGCAAGTTTGGATCGCAGCCCGCGCTACGGGCCGCCGACGCGCACCGACACCAGCTTGTCGGTCTGCACGCGCTGCTTGAAGGCGGCGTGCGCCTGCTCGCGGGTTATGGCCTCGATGTTTTTGCTGAAGGTGTCCAGGTAATCGAGCGGCAGATGGTAATAGCCGATCACCGACAGGTACTCGAGAATCTTGCTGTTGTTGTCGATGCGCAGCGGGAAGCCGCCGGTGATGTTGCGCTTGGCGGCGGTGAGTTCCTTGTCGTCGGGACCTTCCGCGAGATACTTGGCCAGGGTCTCGCGCAACAGTCGCTGCGCTTCATCGGCCTGATCGT
The DNA here is from genome assembly GCA_041492115.1 of Gammaproteobacteria bacterium. Lineage (GTDB taxonomy): Bacteria > Pseudomonadota > Gammaproteobacteria > JBBQDK01 > JBBQDK01 > JBBQDK01. Next base: position 14,476 of record JBGPWJ010000032.1, on the reverse strand, counting down.
TGCGGGTCTGCAGGCCCATCAGGAACGGGCCTTTCTGTGCCATCGGGAAGAAATAACTGTAGACGCTGTAGGACAGGCCGCGCTTTTCGCGGATCTCATCGGATAAGCGCGACACCAGACCGCTGCCGCCGAGCACGTGATTGGCGACATACAGCGCGAAGTAATCAGCATCGCCGCGCGCCATGCCGGGTTGACCGACATAGATGTGAGTCTGCGTCGAGGGATGTTGCTTGCGGATGTCCTGCGCTGCAGCGAGATCCTTGACCACCGGCACCGCCGGCGCGGCCGCACCTTCCGGCAGATTGCCAGCGACCGTCTCGGCGAGTTGTTCGGCGCCCTTGCGGTCGAGCGCGCCGACGATGGCGATCAGCGCGTTGTGCGCCACGTAATACTGTTTATGAAAACCCTGCACGTCAGCGCGTGCCAGCGCCTTGAGACTGTCCACCGTGCCTTCCGGCGGCGTGGCATAGGGATGATTGCCGTACAGCGCTTTATAGAAGGCATTCTCGGCGATCTGTTCCGGCTTTTCCTCCTGCTCCTGCAGCGCGATCAGCATGCGCTGCCGTTCGCGGTCGAAGGCCTGCGCCGGGAAATCCGGATGACGCAGCAGTTTCGCCAGCAGCTCCAGCGCCGGCGTCGCCAGCTTGGTGTCGCTCAGACTGCGCAGACTGAGCCAAGCCATGTCGCGGTCGATGCCGCTGCCGAATTGCGCGCCCAGACCTTCGAAACGCTGCGCGATGGCATCGGCGTCGAGACCGTCCGCGCCTTCCGACAGCAGGCCGTTGCTGAGCTGCGCCAGTCCAGGCTTGCCGTCATCGCGCGCGCTGCCGGCGGCGAACACCACGCGCACATCGACGATGGGCAGTTCCGCCGCCGACACAAAAAAGACGCGCACGCCATTGCGTGTCTGCCAGTGTTGGATATCCGGCGCGGCGGTTGCTACCGTGCTTTGTGCCAGGAAGAAAGTCGTTAACACAAATGCGCAAAGATGATGGCATTGCACAACACGAAATAATTTCATAACCCAGTCTTCCTTTGCGTTCTTTGCGACCATTGCGTCTTTGCGTTGTGAATTAGTATTAGCGAACATCGCCATGCCCTCCTGCGGAACTGCGCGGCGGATGCTTCGGATCGATCGGCAGCGGCACCAGTTCCGCCACGGTGAGGCCGTCATCAATCAGGTATTTTTTGGCGACCTGCTGCACCTGCGCGGCGGTCACGGCGCGGATGCGCTCGGGATATTCATCGACCACGCGCCAGTCCAGGCCCACGGTTTCGACACGGCCGAGTTGCATGGCCTGATAGAAAATCGAATCGCGCTGGTACACGGCATTGGCGACCACCTGCGCCTTGACGCGCTCCAGTTCGGCGCTGCTCACCGGCGCCTCGCGCAGTTGCTGCACTTCGGCGCGCAGGGCCTTTTCCAGGTCGGCGATGCTGTGACCCTGGGTAGGTGTGCCGTCGAGCAGCAGCAGGTTGTCGAGACGATCATAGAGGTCATAACCGGCATCGACCTCGGCCGCCACCTGCGCACCGCGCACCAGGCGGCTCGGCAGGCGTGCACTCTGACCGCCGTCGAGAATGCCGGTCAACACCTCCAGCGCATAGGCCTCCCACGGTTCGCTGACCGTGCGCAACACCGGCGTCTTGTAGCCCATGATGAGGTACGGCAGCTGTGCGGGGACTTTCACGGTGATGCGCCGCTGACCCAGCTGCGGCACTTCATTGCGCGGCTTGCTCGGCGGCAGTGATTCCGCTTTGAGTGGTCCGAAGTAGCGTTTGGCGAGTGCATACACGGCCTCGGGTTGCACATCACCGACCACCACCAGAGTGGCGTTGTTAGGTGAATACCAGAGTTGATACCAGTCGTGCACGTCCGTGACGTGCAGGTTTTCCAGATCGTCCATCCAGCCGATTACCGGGATGCGGTTCGGACTGCTGAGAAAGGCCGCGGCCAGAAACTGCTCGTAAGTCAGCGACTGCGGATCGTCCTCGGTGCGCAGGCGCCGCTCTTCCATGACCACCTTGATCTCCTTGGCGAACTCCGCCGGCGGCAGCAGCAGGTTGCGCATACGGTCAGCTTCAAGCTCGAAACTCACCGGCAGGCGGCTCTTTTCCAGTTCCTGGTAATAAGCGGTGTAATCGCGCCCGGTGAAGGCATTCTCGCGACCGCCGTTCTCGGCGATGATGCGCGAGAACTCGCCGGAAGGATGCGCCTGGGTGCCCTTGAACATCATGTGTTCGAGCGCGTGCGAGACGCCGGTGATGCCGTCGTGCTCATAGTTCGAGCCGATCTTGTACCAGACCTGCGAGATCACCACCGGCGCGCGATGGTCCTCGCGCACGATCAACTTCATGCCGTTATCGAGTTTGTATTCGTGGGTACTTGTCTCTGCGTGGGCGGTGACGGCCAGTAACAACAGCACCGCGAGTCCTAATATTCTTGGCATTTGCAACCCTCAAAAGTTTCAATCCATGGCGCCGCCGGAAAAACCGCCACTCCCCAGGGCCCGTGAGGCAACACAAACTCTTACCAGAGACACGGCGCGGGTGATAGGATAACCCAGATGCCGCACTCCCCCTATGACCGCCAGCCGCATGTTCAGTTTCAAGAAAGATAAATCCCCTGCGCAGGACACGCCGCCGGGCACCGTCGCCGCGAAGCCGGGGTTGTTCGCGCGTCTGAAATCCCGTTTGGCGCGCACCGGCAGCGGTCTCACCGAGGGACTGACCAGCTTGGTGCTGGGCAAGAAGAAAATCGATGCCGAGTTGCTCGATGATCTGGAAACCCGGCTGCTGCTCGCCGATGTCGGCGTCGATGCCACGCGTCAGATCATCGACGACCTGACCGCGCGCGTGGCGCGCAAACAGCTTGATGATGCCGATGCGCTGTTCGCCGCCCTGCGCGAAGACATGACCGCGATCCTGGCGCCGTGCAGCCGGCCGCTGGAGCTGACCGAAGGCGTCAAGCCGTTCGTGATTCTGATGGTCGGCGTCAACGGCGTCGGCAAGACCACCACCATCGGCAAGCTGACTAAGCGTCTACAAGCCCAGGGCAAGAGCGTCATGCTGGCCGCCGGCGATACCTTCCGCGCGGCGGCGGTCGAGCAGTTGCAGGTCTGGGGCGAACGCAATGATGTCACGGTGATCACCCAGGGCAGTGGCGCCGATTCGGCCGCCGTCATCTTCGATGCCTTCCAGTCCGCGCGCGCGCGCGGCATCGACGTGCTGATCGCCGACACCGCCGGCCGCCTGCACACCCAGGCCAATCTCATGGAGGAGTTGAAGAAGATCAAACGCGTCATCGCCAAGCTCGATGCCGCCGCGCCACATGAAGTGATGCTGACAGTCGATGCCGGCACCGGCCAGAACGCCCTCAATCAGGCCGTGCAATTTCATGAGGCCATGGGCCTAACCGGTCTGACCCTCACCAAACTCGACGGCACTGCCAAGGGCGGCATCATCTTCGCCATCGCCAAACGCCTGGGCGTGCCGATCCGCTTCATCGGCGTGGGCGAGGCGATTGAAGACCTGCGCGAGTTCAATGCAGGTGAGTTTGTCGATGCATTATTGAACCTCAACAATGAGTAGCCTGGGTTGAGCACAGGCTACATTGAATCATGATCCACTTCGACAACGTCACCAAACGCTACCCGAGCGGCTATGAAGCGCTGAATGGCGTGAGCTTTCACATCGCACGCGGTGAGATCGCTTTTCTCACCGGCCATTCCGGCGCGGGCAAGAGCACGCTGCTCAAGCTGATCGCGCTGATCGAGCGCGCCTCGCGCGGGCAGGTACTGATCGACGGCATCAATCTCAATGGCGTAGACCGAAAGCAACTGCCGTATCTGCGCCGGCGCATCGGCGTGATCTTCCAGAATCACAAACTGCTCTACGACCGCACCGTGTTCGACAACGTGGCGCTGCCGCTGGTGATCGAAGGGCTGGGGCATCATGAGATCGCGCGCCGGGTACGCGCGGCGCTCGACAAGGTGGGCCTGCTCAACAAGGAAAAACTTTTTCCGATCGTGTTGTCGGGCGGCGAGCAGCAGCGCGTCGGCATCGCTCGCGCGGTAGTCAACAAGCCGCCGCTGCTGCTCGCCGACGAGCCCACCGGTAATCTCGATCCGGATCTGTCGCGCGAGATCATGACGCTGTTCGAGCAGTTCCGGCAGGTCGGCGTGACGGTGCTGATCGCCAGTCACGACATTGATCTGATCAGCCGCCTGCGGCACCGCATGCTCACCTTGAGCCAAGGCCGCCTGCTCGATGGCGGGCTAGCGGAGGACGCGCATGCTGCGCCGCTCGAAGCCAGTTAAGCCGGCCCGCGCCAAACCTGGCCCGGGCGCAACGCTGCGCCCGCGCCGGATCTCGGCCACGCACACCACGGCGGGTGCGATGCCGGACTTCTCGACACAACGACTCGGTCGGTACGCGCTGCGGCATGCGCAAGTGCTGCTGTCCACTCTGGGTCGTCTGTATCGCAATCCGCTCACCAGTCTCATGACGGCGGCGGTGATCGGCATCGCCCTGGCCCTGCCCACCGGCCTGTTCGTGGCGCTGGCCAACGTGCAGCAGATCAGCGGCGGCTTCGACAGCGCCGCGCGCATCACGCTGTTCCTGCGCGCCTCGGTCGATGACAGCCAGGCGGCTGGCATCGCCAAACAATTATCCGCTCAGAAAGACATCGCCAAGGCCAGCGCGGTGACCCGCGCGCAGGCGCTGGAGGAATTCCGGCAATTGTCCGGCTTCGGCGCCGCACTCGATGCCCTGGATGAGAATCCCTTGCCGGCCGTGATCGTGGTGCAACCCGCCAACGCCGACGCCAACACCCCCGAGTCCGTGCAAGCACTGCTGGAACGGCTGCGGCTGATGCCGCAGGTCGAACTGGCACAGCTCGACCTGCAATGGGTGAAACGCCTGTACGCCTTGCTGGCGCTGGGTCAGCGCGGCATCCTGCTGATCGCGGCCTTGCTGGGATTGTCAGTGCTGCTGATCGTCGGCAACACCATCCGCCTCGACATTCAGAACCACCGTGAGGAGATTGAGGTCATCAAGTTGATCGGCGCGACCGATGCCTTCGTGCGACGGCCGTTCCTCTACAGCGGTTTCTGGTATGGCCTGGGCGGCGGGCTGATCGCCTGGCTGTTGGTGAACGGCGCGCTAGCCCTGCTGCGCGGGCCGGTGCAACAACTGGCCGGTCTGTACGGCAGCGGCTTCAACCTCTCGGCCCTCGGGGCCGCTACCTCGCTGCTATTGCTGGCCCTCAGTACCGCGCTCGGACTGCTCGGTTCCTGGCTGGCGGTGGGGCGCCATTTGGACGCCATCCAACCCTCCTAGATCTGATTAATTCGTCACTCAAATAGTAAGTCCCCGGACCCTTCGCGCTACGCGCTCTTCCCTGCGGGAGAGGGCCACGACTGCATGGATGCAGGAGGTAGGGCAACGCCGGGAGCGGTTGCCGAGGGTGAGGGGAATAAATACAGCGCCTTACGTCCCTCACACACCAACCTCTCCTCCGCTCACACAGGGAGAGCTGAATAAATCTGAGCTTCCCGAGTGTATTTTTTATTCCAAGCACTTGAAACAAAATTAATAACACCCATAACTCGCCTGGATGCTCACAACAATAAACCGGCCGCGGGGAACCTCGCCGGGGCATTAGCACTCTCAGGACATGAGTGCTAAACTATAACCACTCTGACGAATACAGGGGACTTCTTCATGAACCAAGCCTTGGTCCTTAAACGATCTGATTTCCCATTGCTGCAGCCGATCGGCAGCCTCGACGCCTATGTTCAGGCCGTCGGCACCATACCCGTATTGAGCGCGACGGAAGAAACCGAACTCGCGACGCGCCTGCAACGTGACAATGACCTGTCAGCGGCGCGCCAGTTGGTTATTTCTCACCTGCGCTTTGTCGTGCATATCGCCCGCGGCTACAGCGGCTACGGTCTGGCGCTGGGCGATCTCGTTCAGGAAGGCAATGTCGGCCTGATGAAGGCAGTGCGCCGTTTCGATCCCACCATGGGCGTGCGCTTGGTGTCCTATGCGGTGCACTGGATCCGCGCCGAGATTCATGAATTCATCCTGCGCAACTGGCGCATCGTCAAGGTCGCCACCACCAAGTCGCAGCGCAAGCTGTTCTTCAATCTGCGCAGCGCCAAGAAGCGTCTGGGCTGGATGAACCGCGCAGAAGTCGATGCAGTCGCCAAAGATCTGGGCGTCAAGGCGGAAACCGTTCTGGAAATGGAATCACGCCTGAGCGGCCATGACATGTCCTTCGATCCGTATGCGGACAGCGACGAGGAACACAGCCAGACACTGGCACCCGCGTCGTATCTGCAAGACCATCGCTACGATCCGGCGCAGACCCTGGAAGCCGATGACTGGGAAGACAACAACACCCAACAACTGGAACAGGCGCTGGAAACCCTGGACCCACGCAGCCGCGAAATCCTCGGCCAGCGCTGGCTCAGCAACAACAAAGCGACCCTGCAGGAACTGGCCGACCGTTACCAGGTCTCGGCCGAACGCATCCGCCAGTTGGAAGCCAATGCCATGAAGAAACTGAGGGCGGTATTGGAAGCCTGATTCTTACGCGTGCTGTTCTGATAAAAACGCCCCTGGCCGCAAGACCAGGGGCGTTCTTATTTTCAGGGATGGTAGTTTGATTCATTCCTGATTCTGAGAATGGATATTCGCGAAGGTATAAAATGCATTGGTACTCTATTCGCGGCCCGTAAGTGACCAGTCATGGTGATCAGCAAGTCATCAGGCGTAACAGATACCGAGCGGGTGCTCGCGGAGTTCTGCGAGCGCTCTTTCCTCAAGCTGTGGAGCTATCCGAATCCATATAAGGATGATGGCCACGAGCTATGCGACCTGTTGGCCGTCTTCGGCGAGTACGTCTTTATCTTCTTCGACCGCGAGAACCAGCTTCCGGAAGTGCCTGATAAGGATCCGCAGGTCCTGTGGGACCGCTGGAAGCGCAATGTCGTTGACCGCCAAGTCAAGACCTCGCATGGTGCAGAGCGGTACATCCGGAGCGGGCGGTCGATTTTCCTCGACGCCAAACGCACGACGCCGTTCCCCATCGCTATCGATCTGCAGAAGGCCGTCGTTCACAAAATCATCGTGGCTCACGGCGCGAAGGAGGCTTGTGAACGAGCCTCAGAACAAAACATCTATGGCAGCCTGGCGATCACGTACTGCGAGAGCGAAGGCGGTTCAACTCACCCGTTCCACATCGAGATCGACAAGCGCAACCCCGTTCATATCTTCGACAGCCATAACCTGCCGATCGTTCTGGGTGAGCTCAATACGATCAGCGACTTCTCCGACTATCTTCACGAAAAAGTGCGGGCCGTCGCCAAGTTTGATTCGCTCGTCTACTGCGGCGAAGAAGACCTGCTCGGCCACTACCTTCTTAACTACGACAAAACGACAGAACAGCACATCATCGGCACGAAGCGCGATGACGTAAACGGCGTGATGATCGGCGAAGGCGAGTGGCGCGACTTTATCAAGACTGGCATCTATAAGAACACCAAGAACGAAGACCGCGTTTCTTACTTCTGGGATGAGTTGATCCAGCGGACCTGCCAAAATGCCTTAGACGGGACGCTCAGTGGGAACTCAGACCTGCTGCGCGGGGAGAGCGCCATCTTTGAGATGGTGAAGGAGCCGCGCTTCATCCGCCGGTCGCTAGCGGACAAAATCAGGCTAGCCGTCGTCAATTTTCCCGACCATCCGAGTCAGCTCACCCGCCAAGTCACCTTCCTGCCATCCTTTCGCCCTGAGGTCGGATATGTGTTCTTCCAGCTCCGGGTCCCCGACTCCATGCGAAGGGAACCAGACTACCTCGACAAGCGGCGGACATTGCTGGAGATTGCCTGCGGCGCAGCTCGAAACAAGTTTACGCATCTGACTAAGGTAATCGGCATTGGGATGGATGCGCCAAAGTTTGCGGGCGACACAAATTCAGAGGACTTCATCCTTCTCCCGTGCGAGACGTGGACCGACGAAACACGGGCGTACTACGACGAACAAAATCGAGAGTGGAGCTTCTTCGGAACACCACAGCTGAAGCAATACAACCATCACGTCACACAGTTCGTGCCACCGCCGCAAGCTCAACGAGCCAGCAAGGGATCATCGAACGTCGGGCGGAATGATCCCTGTCCTTGCGGGTCTGGAAAGAAGTTCAAGATGTGCCATGGCCCATAAACGTTGATCTTCATCTCGAATCCGACGAACGGCCTGTGACCGATGTGGACTTGGCTATTCAATAGAAGAATTGACACCGGCGGCTTAGGGTAGACATTTGCCGCTTGGCAACCGTAGCTCAGCTTGAATCATCTTCACCCGCCCCGCCGATCCAACACCCGGTGTTTGCTGGCGATGAAATCCTTGTGCGCGACATGTAGCAGGTCGGCGATCTTGCGTACGAAATGTTCTTCGTATTTATCCAACTGGTCGTCGGCGTAGGCGACTTCCCAGAGATATTCGATCACTTTGATTTTTCGTTCCTGACTGAAGTGCTTGTTGAGCTGCGCGGTGAATTCGTGATAGCTGGAGGCTTGCTGTGCCGTCTGTTCCGCGAGTTCCTGCAGCGCAGCGCTTTCCTGCGTGCTGAGTTGGAAAAATGATTGCAGCACCTGGGTGACGCGACGACGTTCATCGGGCGCGATGTTCTCATCCATGCGCGCCATCTCCATCAGCAGTGCCGCCGTGGCGAGGCGCGTGGCCTGCTCCGGGTCCTGCGCCGCGGCGCTGTCGGTACTCAGGTAGGTATCATAGAAGCGCCGCAGTTTGCGTAGCATGGCTTAGCAGCGCGACAGCAGAAAGGCGTTTTCCCGTAACCGTGTTACGCCCTTCTCCTTAAGGCGCGGACTGTCCTGCAAGGCGTCGTGACTGGCCAGCGATTCAATGGCGCAGGGCTCCGGAAACAAACGGCGCACCTCGGCGGCATCGACGCTGAAGGGCGGGCCCTGCATTTGTTCCTGAGGATAGTCGAGCGTGACAAGGAGATGCTTGAGCTCGCCCGGCAGCGTCGCTTCCAGGTGGCGGGCATAGGCGCTGCGCAGATCTTCGGGCAGCGCGATCAGGGCGGCACGGTCATACACCGCACCCACGTCGGATAAATCCGCAGACGTCAGAGCGAAAAAATCACCGCACAGAATGTCGATCGGGCCGTACTTCCAGCGCGTGAAAGGTCCCGCAGAGGTTTGCTGCGCCGTCAGCTCGCTCTCTTCGAAGAAGGCCTGTACCGCAATGGAGCTGAGCTCCACACCCAAGACGCGGTAGCCCTGGTCCGCAAGCCAGAGCATATCCACGCCCTTGCCGCACATCGGCACGAAGATGCGGGTGCCGTGACGCACACCCAGTCGGCCGACAAATTTGGTCAGGTAGTCGTTCGGTCGACCCTCATGGAAACCGATCTGATTATTCGCCCAGCGCGCGTGCCAGAAATCGGGATCCATGGCTCAGGAAACCAGAGAGAGCAACAGAGGCACGTAATGGTCGATGAGCAGCAAGGCGAACAAGGCCATCAGATAGAAGATCGAATAGCCGAAGGTCTTCATGGCCAGTTTGTCATCGCTATTGGAAATAAGCGCGATGGCGTAATACAGAAAGCCGGCATCCAGCAGCAGCACGCCGACCAGATACAGCACATGGCTCATGCCCGTGACGAAGGGCAGCACACTGACCGCCGTCAGCATGATGGTGTAGAGCAGGATGTGCAGACGGGTGAAGGCCAGACCGTGCGTGACCGGCAGCATGGGGATGTCGGCGTCGGCGTAATCGCGGTGGCGGTTCAGCGCCAACGCCCAGAAGTGCGGCGGCGTCCAGACGAAGATGATCAGAAACAGCAGCAGCGCATTCGGATCGACGCTGCCGGTCACCGCCGTCCAGCCCAACACCGGCGGGGCCGCGCCGGCGGCGCCGCCGATCACGATGTTCTGCGGCGTGGCGCGCTTCAGGTACATGGTGTAGATGCCGGCGTAGCCGATCAGCGACAGGAAGGTGAGCCAGGCGGTGAGTGCGTTGACGAACACCGTCAGGATGAACATGCCCAGCACGCCGATCACCAGCGCGAACACGATGGAATTGCGGGTATTCAGATGACCGGTTGGCAGTGGGCGGTTCTTGGTGCGCACCATGATGCCGTCGACGCGCCGATCCACCAAATGGTTCACTGCCGCTGCCGAACCGGCCGACAGGCCGATGCCCAGCGTGCCGAACACCAGTACATCCCAGGGCACCATGCCGGGCGTGGCCAGGAACATGCCGACCAGCGCCGTGAAAACGATCAGTGCCACCACCTTGGGTTTGCACAACTCGAGGTAATCGCGCCAATGCAGGGCGATCCCGGCGGTCAGGGTCTCGGATTTCATACGCACAGTGACCTGGATTGAATGTTTGAGGTACAGCGGGCCACGCGGGCCGGCGCTTATTCTACCATCGCGTGGACCACGCCGCGCCCTTCCCTCACCCGACCCAGGACGTAAGCAGCAGACGCTGCAGATCCTTGAGCAGTCCCTTGGGGTCGGCATCGGCCGGGTATTGCATCATCAGATTGCCCAGCGGATCGATGAGGTAGATCCGGTCCGGTACGGCGGGCGGATCACCAGGGTGATTGAACTGGATCATAAAGTGCTCCAGCTCGGCCGTGCCGGGTTTGGCCACCACCAGCCCCGGATGCTCGCTGAGCAGGCCCGGTGACGGCGCGGCGCGCGACACATCGGACAGCACCCAGAGGCGTTGCACGCGCTCCATCTTTTCATTGAGGGCCAGACGCACCTGACGCATCTTGTAGAGATTGCCGCGGCAGGCCGCCTCACAAGCCGCGGCGCCGATATAGACCAGCGTCCATTTGCCGCGCAGAAAATCCTGAGTGATGTGCGCGCCGTCCAAGCCCAGCATGTCGAAGGGCGCGAGCGGCCGGGCGGGCACGATCAGCGCGCCGTAATTCGTGGTCGTGCCGGGTCGCCAGCGGTCGCTATTGGCATGCCAGATCACCGCCGTCAGCAGCGGTAGGGCAAACAGAAAAAAGATCAGCAGCAGCTTCAAACGCTGGCGCCGTAATGCCTCACTGGTTTTCGATTCTTGCACAGCTACTCCTCTGCCCCGCGCACACGGCGCCGGGTATTCACACCGATGTAAATCGCCAGCACGGCCAGCGCCATCGTGAACCACTGAAAGGCATAACCGAGATTGCGCTCCGGCCCGAACTCGACAATCTTCCACTGCCGCATGAAGCCATCCGGCTGCACCGCATCGAGCAGCACGATCTGCGGTGCCAATTGGGCGCTGATATCGCGTTGCAGCCGCGCCAGTTCGATGGCCTGCACCACTCGCGGCCAGTGCTTATCGGTTTCGATATCCGCGCCGAGCAACACACCATGGCCGGGCAGCGGCGCGAGTACGCCGGTGATGGTCACCGCGCCTTCCGGCGTGGGCAGCGCAGGTAAATTGCGCCGCGATGCGCCCAGCGCCAGCCAACCGCGATTCACCAGAATCGCGCGCCGCCCATCCGCCAGCAGCAGCGGCGTGAATACTTGATAACCCGGCATCCCGTCGTGCACCTGATTGTCGAGCAGAAACTGATGCCGGACATCGTAACGACCGGCGATGCGCACGTGATGATATTGCTGCGCCACAGCAAAGGCCGCCGCCGCGTCGACACTCACCGCGGCGGCATGACTGTGTTGCGCGTAGCCGTCCAACAGTTCGCGCTTGGCGGCCGCGCGATCGATCTGCCAGAACCCCAGGCTGCACAGCAGCGGAATCAGCGCCAGCGTCGCCAGTGTGGGCCACAACCCAGGGGTGAATTCAAATCGACCGATACGCATACATCAAGGATGCTACAAACTCACTCACTATGAAACCGGGGCGGATTCTGGGCTATACTGACCCGAACAGAGCAACGCTACACAACGCCCATGCTTGTCAAAACCCTCATCGTCCTGGTCCTGCTGGCCATTCTGATCTCGCTGTTCTCGGGGATGATCTTCCTGGTCAAGGACAAGGGCCAATCGCAACGCACGGTGCGGGCGTTGACCATCCGCATCGCACTGTCGGTCCTGCTGTTCATTTTGCTGATGGTGGCCTTTGCCACCGGGTTGATCCATCCGCACGGCATCAATCCGGGCTGAGAAGCACCGTAGGGGCGGGTCTCAGACCCGCCCAGGTCTTGGCACTCTCTCAAGCTCATGCGGGGCGGGTCTGAGACCCGCCCCTACGTGTGTCGTACGTTATGTAAGTACCATTGCGCAAATGAAAACGGCGCTGCCTCCAGGCAGCGCCGTTTCAGTCCGGCAGGTTCTTACAGCCAGTAAACGAAGATAAACAATCCCAACCACACCACGTCGACGAAGTGCCAGTACCACGCGGCGGCTTCGAAGGCGAAGTGATGCTCGGCGGTGAAGTGGCCCTTAATGGAACGCAGCAGCATCACTGTCAGCATGATGGCGCCGATGGTCACGTGGAAACCGTGGAAGCCGGTCAGCATGAAGAAGGTCGAGCCGTAGATGCCGGAGCTGAGTTTCAAATTCAGGTGGCTGTAGGCCTCACCGTACTCGTGCGCCTGCAGTGTGACGAAGGTCGCACCCAGCGCCACCGTGACGAACAGCCAGAAAATCAGCTGGCCGCGGTTGGCCTTCTTGAGCGCCCAGTGCGCCAGGGTCACGGTCACGCCGGAGGACAGCAGAATCAGGGTATTGATCGCTGGAATATGCCAAGCCTCGATCACGGCCTTGGGCACGTCGAACTTGGTCGGGTCGGGCATCTTCAGCAGCGGCCAGACCGCCTTGAAGTTTTCCCACAGCATGTGCGCGCTGCCCTTGTCGCCTTCGCCGCCCAACCATGGCACGGAGAACTGACGCGCGTAGAACAAGGCACCGAAGAACGCGGCGAAGAACATCACTTCGGAGAAGATGAACCAGCTCATGCCCCAGCGGAAGGATTTGTCGACTTGGTCGTTGTACATGCCGCTTTCGCTTTCGCGGATCACAGTACCGAACCAGCCGAACAGCATGAAGATGATGATCGCGGCACCGATCATCATGATAGTGCCGCCCATCGCGGCGCCATTGAGCTTGTTGGCAAAACCACCCAGCATCGTTATCAAGCCGATTGAGCCAATGATCGGCCAATGGCTGCCATGGGGTACGTAATATCCGCCGTGCGCTTGTGTCATTTGTCTCCCCTCAATACCTGTTTATTCTGAATCGGTGTGTTCGCGCCAACACGAGTTTATTTCGCGAGCGCCTGCTGTGTCACATCAAAAAACGTATAGGCCAAGGTCAGCGTGCTGACGTCCTTGGGCAGATCCTTGTCGACCACGAAGCGCAGCGGCATCTCGCGTCCCTCGCCGGCACCGAAGCGCTGCTGGGTAAAGCAGAAGCACTCGGTCTTGTGGAAGTGCAAGGCGCCGACCGAGGGTGTCACACTCGGTATCGCCTGACCGACCATCACATTGTGCGTCTGGTTGCGCGCGTAGAAGCTGGCCATGTTCTGCGCGCCGGGATGCACCTGCATGCGCGTCACGGTCGGATGGAATTCCCAGGGCATGTTCTCGTTGACGCTGGCGACGAACTCCACGGTGACCGTGCGCGAAGCATCCACCGCACCCAACACTACCGGTGCGGCACCCGCATTGGCCTTGTTGCCGTTGAAGCCGGTGACCTTGCAGAATACGTCATAGGCCGGCACCAGGGCAAAACCAAAGAAGAACATCGTCACCGCCACGGCCAGCAGCCGCTTGATCAAGCGACTGTTGTCCGGCTGCTGCGCGAGCGCCGTCATGCTAAGCGGTTCCAGATGAACGCGGCCAGTATGCCGACCGCGACCAGAGCGAGGAGGATCGCCAACCGGATGTTGTCGCGTTCTGTTTTCTTGCTCAGTGCCATGATTGCCACCTGACCGCGGCGCTTACGCGTCGCAATCTTGTTACTTGACCTCGGGCGCCGTCGTGAAGCTGTGATACGGCGGCGGCGAACTCAGTGTCCACTCCAGACCGTGCGCACCTTCCCACACCTGGTCGGTCGCCTTGACGCCGCCACGGATGGTCTTGATCACGATGTACAGGAACAGCAACTGCGTCAGACCGAAGGCGAAGCCGCCGATGCTGGAGATCATGTTGAAGCCCGCGAACTGCACCGAGTAATCCGGGATACGGCGCGGCATGCCGGCCAAACCCAGGAAATGCTGCGGGAAGAACAGCACGTTGACGGTGATAGTCGACAGCCAGAAATGCCACTTGCCGAGCGTCTCGTCATACATGTGGCCGGTCCACTTCGGCAGCCAGTAGTAGACGGCGGCCATGATGGCGAACACCGCGCCGGTCACCAGCACGTAGTGGAAATGCGCCACCACGAAATAGGTGTCCTGGTACTGGAAGTCGGCTGGGGTGATGGCCAGCATCAGACCCGAGAAACCGCCTATGGTGAACAAAATCACGAAAGCGATG
>JBGPWJ010000012.1:0-21262 GCA_041492115.1 Gammaproteobacteria bacterium | reverse complement strand
CGGTCCATCGCGGCATTGATAAGGCGCGGTAGTTTGAGTTGCTGCTGAAACAATGCATAGGCGCGTTTGATGGCGGGTGCGACGCGCTCGGGGGTCTGATCCTGCAAGGTCACCTGCAGTCCACGCAGCGCGCACCAGGCGGCGATGTCGCCACCCATCACGCCGGCACCGATCACATGTACATGCCGCGGCTTGAAGTCATTGGCGCGACCCAGCGATTTCAGGCGATCCTGCAGCAGAAACACACGCACCAGATTCTGCGCGGTGGGCGTGACGATCAGCTTGGCAACGGAACGTGCCTCTTCCGGCAGCATGCGCCCAGGCTGATCGCCATACTTGCGCCACAACTCGATGAGCGCGTACGGCGCGGGATAGTGATCGGCGCGGGCGCGCTTGCCGACCTGCTGTTTGAACAGCGGCGCGAGCAGTGGCCGCACCCATTGATGATTGGTCCAGGCTTTCCAGCCCGTCGCGCGTTTTGGCGCCGGCGCATCCAGAATCATGCGCCGTGCGGCACGCAACAGATGCCGCTGCGGCACGGCGTAATCGACCAGTCCCAGCTTCGCCGCGGCACGCGCCCGCAAGGTGCGCCCGCTCAGCATCAGGTCCATGGCCGCCGGCGCGCCGACCAGCGGCGGCAGACGCACGCTGCCGCCAAAGCCGGGATGAATACCGAGACGGACTTCGGGCAGACCAAGTCGCGACTCGTCTTCGGCGATGCGGTAGCGACAGGCGAGCGCCAGTTCCAATCCACCACCGAGACAAAAGCCGTGTATCAAGGCCAGCGTCGGGAAGGGTAATTTAGCAATACGATTGATCACAGCCTGACCGCGTTCGATCAGTGCCATGGCGGAGGCGCTGTCGGTGAGCGCGGTAAATTCTTTGACGTCGGCGCCGGCGATGAAGCCGTTGGCCTTGTCGGAGAGAATCACCAGACCGCGTGGCTGCTGTGCCGCCAGTGCGGTCAGTTGTGTGTCGAGCTCGCCCAGCGTTGCCGACGACAGCACATTGGTGCTGCCATCAGCCTTGTCGAAATGCAACCAGGCGATGCCGTCGGCATCGGTGTCCAGTCGCCAGTGAATTGATGCTGAGTCGTTCATGACTGGCTCGCTTCCACCAGCATCGCCCCGCCTTGGCCGCCGCCGATGCACAGACTGGCGACGCCGCGTCTGGCCTTGTTGCGTTTCAGGACATGCAACAGCTGCAGCACAACGCGCGCGCCACTGGCGCCGACCGGATGACCTAAGCTGACGCCGCCGCCGTCGACATTGAGATGGGCGCGGTCGATACCGCCGAGCGACGTATCGAGATGCAGTTCGTCGCGGCAGAAGTTCGCATCGTCCCAGGCTGCGAGACAGGCCAGCACCTGCGCGGCAAAGGCTTCGTTGATTTCCCAGTAATCGATATCGGCGCTGCGCAGGCCGTGGCGCACCAGCAAGGGCGCCATCGCGTACACCGGACCCAGACCCATCTGCGCGGGATCAAGACCGGCCCAGGCGCAGTCAATTAATTTTCCAAGCACAGGCAGCTTGTGCTTCTCTACAGCGGCCGCGCTGGCCAGGATCAGACAGGCTGCGCCATCGGTGACCTGCGCACTGTTGCCCGCGGTCACCAGGCCAAAGGGTTTGTCGAAGACCGGTTTGAGTTTGGCGAGTTGTTCCACGCTGCTGTCGCGGCGCAGGCCGTCATCGGCGAAATAATAATTGCCGTCGCGGTCGTACAGCACTTCCAGTCCGCCCAGCAAACCTTCATGCTGCGCGCGTGCCAGACGTTTATGACTCTCGACAGCGTAGGCATCCATCTGCTCGCGGGTAATGTTGAAACGCTGCGCGAGATTCTCGGCGGTCTGGCCCATGGACAGACCGACCACCGGATCGGTAAGACCGCGCAACAGGGCGATGACCGGTTTGAGATGTGCGGGGCGCAGACGGCTGAGAGTCTTGAGACGCGTGCCCAGATCGCGTGCCGCGGTCCAATCGGCCAGCCAATCGACCATGGCGGGTGCCAGCAGTACGGGCGCATGACTCATCGCCTCGACGCCACCGGCGAGCACCAGCTCGGCGCGACCCTGCGCGATGGACTGCGCGGCGCAATCGAGCGCCTGCATGCCGGAGGCGCAGTTGCGCTGCACGGTCCAGGCCGGCACGCGTTCGCCGAGGCCAAGCCGCAGGCTGACGATGCGCGCGATGTTGGCCTCGTCGGGTCCGGGCATGACGCAGCCGAGGATCACTTCATCGATGGCAGTGAGGGGAAAATTTTGCCGGGCGAGCAGCGGACGCGCGGCCGCCAACGCCAGTGCCGCCGCGCTGAACGGGCCGGGACGGCCACGCGCCTTGAGAAAGGGCGTGCGACTGCCGTCGACTACATAGACTGTTTGGCCCGTTCCGTAACCGGGGACTTGCGCCATGCCTGCGGCTCCTGACACCAGTGATCTGGCGGGAAATCGTCGACCTGCAATGCGTCCATCCTGGCCGCTGCCGCGCTGCGCAACTGCACAGCCTCCTGCGGGGTGATGATACCAGCCTGGACAGCACGAGCGAGCATCTTATCCGCATCCGGTGGGAATGTGTCAACGGGCAGACGGTTGCGGCGCAATTTCTGTTCGATGGGTTCGACCGCGAGCACCTTGTGCAAAGCATCTTCGAGACGCGCCAGCGGTTCATTGTCACCGGTCGGCAGGTGAATGCCGGCGCTGAGTCGATCGCGCGTGGCGCCGGGCGCGAGCAGCAGCTTGGCGACAGCATGATCGAGTCGGTCGTCGGGTTTGCGATAACGCCGGCCGAGCGGGAAGATCAGCGTGCGCAACAGCACCGCGATGAAGCGATTGGGGAAGTTGCGCAGGATGTCATCAAGGCCTTGTTGCATGGAATGGAGCGCATCGCGGCAGGCCCAGTGCAGCAAGGCTGCATCCTCGGCCGGTTCACCCTGTTCATGAAAACGCTTCACGGTGGCGGACAACAGATACAGATTGCTGAGCACATCGGCGAAGCGCGCCGAGAGGCGCTCACGGCGCTTCAACGCGCCGCCCATCACCAGTATGGCAAAATCAGCCGCCAGCGCGAAGGCCGCGCTCATGCGACTGGCCTGTTGCAGATAACGCCGCGCCGCGCCTTGCAGCGACGCCGACGCGAGGTGTGCATCACCGAGGCCAAGCAGCAGACTGCGCAGTGCATTGCTGAGTGTGAAGCCGATGTGACCGAACAGCGCGCGGTCGAAATTGCGCAGAGCACGTTGCCCATCCGCATCAGCGGCAGCCTGCATTTCCTTCAGGACATAGGGATGACAACGCATCGCGCCCTGGCCGAAGATGATCAGGCTGCGCGTCAGAATGTTCGCGCCTTCGACGGTGATGCTGATCGGCACGGCCTGATAGACACGGCCGAGAATATTGCGCGGACCGAGGCAGATGCCCGAGCCGCCGTGAATATCCATGGCATCGTTGACGACGCGGCGCATGCGCTCGGTGAGGTGATACTTGACGATGGCCGAAATCACCGCCGGCTTCTCGCCTTGATCGAGCGCAGTTGTCGTGAGCAACCGCGCGGCATCCATCTGGTAGGTAAGACCGGCGATGCGCGCCAGCGCTTCTTCGACACCTTCGAATCGGCCGATGGGTTGATGAAACTGTGTGCGCACCCGCGCATAGGCGCCGGTCGCGCGGCACGCCAGCTTGCCCGCGCCGGCGCTCAAGGCCGGCAATGAAATCGCACGACCGTCGGCCAGACATTCCATGAGCATGCGCCAGCCCTGGCCGACGCGTTCCACGCCGCCAATGATCCAATCGAGTGGAATGAACACATCCGTGCCGCTGTTCGGCCCGTTCTGGAAGGCTTGGCTGAGTGGGAAGTGACGCTGGCCGATTGTCACGCCGGGCGTGCCGGTCGGGATCAATGCCAGTGTGATGCCGAGTTCCGGTTTGTCGCCGAGCAGGTGATCGGGATCGTAGAGTTTGAAGGCCAGGCCCAGCACCGTCGCCACCGGGCCGAGGGTGATATAGCGCTTGTTCCAGTTGAGGCGAATGCCGAGCACATTGTGCTCGCCCTTGAACTCGCCGCGACACACCACTCCGCAATCGGTCATGGCCGCCGCGTCACTGCCGGCCTCGGGGCTGGTGAGCGCGAAGCAGGGCACATCCACGCCGGAGGCGAGGCGCGGCAGATAATAGTCTTTCTGCGCATCGGTGCCGTACTGCAGCAGCAGCTTGGCCGGGCCGAGCGAATTGGGCACCATGGCTGTCACGGCCGCGCTGATGCTGCGCGAGGAAATCTTCACCACGATGGCCGAATGCGCCAGCGCCGAATAATCCAGACCGCCGTAACGCTTTGGGATAATCAAGCCGAAGAAGCCGTTGCGCTTGAGGTAATCCCATACGGGTTCCGGCAGGTCATACAACTCCTGAGTGATCTGCCAATCATCGAGCATGCGGCACAGTTCTTCGACCGGGCCGTCGAGGAAGGCTTGCTCTTCGGCAGTGAGTTGCGGGGCAGGGTAGGCGAGCAGCGTTTTCCAGTTGGGATGGCCGCTGAACAACTCACCATCCCAGCCGACCGTGCCCGCCTCCAGCGCTTCGCGTTCGGTGGACGACATGTTCGGCAGCACGCGGCGGAACACAGTCAGCACCGGCCCGCTGAGCAGATGCCGGCGCAAGGGTCGCAAATTCAGCACCATCAGCGGCGGCACGAACAGCAGCCACAGCAGCACCGGTCCCCAGAGTGCCGCCGACCAATGCGTGTAAGCCGCGAGGCACGTCACTGTGACAGCACTCCACAACCAGAGCGGCGCGCACATGAACAGCAGCACGCCGCTGGCCAGGAGGATGATAAGAAGTGTCGTGAGCATGTTCATGACATCAGTGCCGCAGCCGTAGCAGCCAGGAGCACAACGACAGCGGCGACCAGGATGATCGCGGCATGAACGCGGCGCCGCTCAAGTCTTCATCGCCCGCGGCAACCGGCTTGTTTGCCGTGGCAACGGTGAGCGACGGCGGCAGGTAACAGTCGTCGGGACTGTTACACATCACGCCTTCCTCGTCCCAGGGCAGACGCCGGTAGAAGGTCAGGTCGTCGTGATCGAAGAACGGATATTTGATGATGTCGAAGTAGGGCGAGTAATCGAAATCGCGCGGTGTGTGCAGTTTGAAGTTGAGCTTGAGCAGACGCACGCGGCCGTCCTTGGTGTGCTGGATCACCGGCAGGATGGGAAAGTGCACCGACGAGAACGCGGCCGCCAGCATCGACGAACAGACCGTGCGGGTCACGTCGCCAGCATTGTGTTCGAACAGACTGGAACGCCAGCGCCGCGGCAGAATGGCGTAAGGAAACATGAAGCGCGCCAGATCGAGCAGCTGGCGCACATTGTAGTCGTGGCCGAGATGACCGAGCGTGTAGTTGATCACCTGCTGGGTATCTTCAAGCGACAGACCCCTGGGCCGGCAGATGCGCGTGTGCAGGTCGCGGTACTTGCTCAGCGGACTGATGATAGTGCCTGCGCCGAGCAGACCTTCGATGACCAGTTGCTCACGCGGATCGCCGTGATGGAAGGCGGCGGCGTGCTCACGCAATTGCGGGTCTTCGATATCGTGCAGGCGGCCGAGATACAGCGCCGAATGGGTCCAGGGACTTTGCGTGATGATCTTGATGATTTCGCTGACGCGGCTGCGGCCTTCCACCAGCAGCACGTCGCCGGGCCGGATCTCGACGCGCGCCCGGTCGAAATCGCACAACGGCAGGCTGGTCGCCGGGTGCTCAGTGACCAACCAGCGGGTGATCCTGTCCCACAACCAAGCTTTGATAGCCATCGCCATGCCCTCATCAGCGCGAGCGCTGTATGATGAACTCCTACGCACTGTAGCGGCGCAATAGGCCGATACTGAACGGAAATTGTGTGCTCAGCTGACCGCGGCGGCCAGTGTCACGGCACGCTCCAGTTGTGCTGAGTCGGCGTAGAAATGCGCAGAGAAGCGCACACCGTCGCCGCGCTGCGCACAGATCACGCCCTGTGCCATCAGGGCCTGATGGATCCGGCGTGCCTCGACTTGTCTGGAACGGAAGCTGACGATCCCGGCATGGCGCTCCGGAAGAGTCGGCGTCAGCACCTCAAGTAGATCATAGTTGCTAATTATATCAATGAGAAGACGGCTATTCTTAATGATATTTGTTGCGAGTGAATTAATGCCGATTTCTTCGATCAGACTCAGGCTGGCATGCAGGGCGTGGATGCCAAGCATGTTCGGGCTGCCGCATTCAAAGCGGCGTGCACTGTGGGCCGGGGCCCAGTCCAGACGGTCAAAGTCGTCGTGATGCTCGACCATATGCCAGCCGAACTGGCGCAGGCGCAATTGCGGGCGCAGCTCGGCCCGGCAGTAAAACACCGCGAGGCCCTCAGGACCCAGCAGCCATTTGTGACCGTCCGCGACCACGAAATCGGCGTGCACGGCCTGGGCATCGAAGGGCAGGGCGCCGAGGCTCTGGATGGCATCGACGCAGAACAACACGCCCTGGTCATGGCAGAAATCACCGAGCCGTTGCAGATCCATGCGCAGTCCGCTGGCGTACTGCACTGAACTCACCGCCAACAGACGGGTCTGCGCGTTTACCGCGGACAACAGCGCCGCCTCGGGATCTTCGCTGCGCGCCGTCACCGGCACGATCCGGCATTCCACACCGAATTCATGCAAGGATTCCCAGACGATCCGGTTCGAGGGAAACTCCTGCGTGCACAGCACCACGTTGTCGCCCCGCTGCCACGACAGTCCATGCGCGATCACCGACAATGCCTCGGAGGTATTCTTCAGCAGCGCGATGTCGTCGATCGAAGGCGCATTCACCAGCCGTTGCAACTGTGCCCGCAACGCGCGTTCGGTGTGCAGCCACTGCGGATAGGCCCGCGCGCCTTGCCGGAGATTTTGTTCCGCGAACTCCTGCACCGCCCGCGCGGTGCGCAGCGGCCAAGGACTGACAGCGGCGTGATTGAGATAAATGATGTCGTCACTTTGCGGAAATTCGGGGTGCATGGATGTGTCAAGGCTCGGAGTGTTGGTTGATACGTCAATCCAAGGGCGGACGATCATGAGCAGTGATCGTCACGAGGTTCAATGTAACACCCTTGCATGGTTTGGGCATTGGCAAAACGGGAAAGTTTCCAGGCCGAATTGCTGGTGATTGCATCGAACCTGGATACAGGTCTGCGCGAGATTCAGTTGCGGAATGATTCTGTACGCCGCACCGACTGCGTGCTGAAGGTGTTGGAAACCAGCGAGGCACTCTGGATGGCCTCGCTGATGAGGCGAGGTTACTTTTGCACTCTGAAAAAGGCTGTCATGCCCGCACAGGCGGGCATGACGATTGTGTATGAATCAGAGTTTCGTTCAATTAGAAAAACCCGGACATCGCGTAAGCCGTTTTCGTAAACATCAGTTCTTGCGCATCCTCAAGTTTAAGATTGACTTGGTTGGCTGTTGTCACGATGCGGGTGCGATATTCCTTGCGATTGCTCGCTTCCGATACCGTCTGTTGACTTGAGCCGGCATCCGAGATCTTTGTGTGTATCCGGCTGTCCTTGCGGACGATCACGCCCTTGGCGGCCTTTTCCGTGATTTGCACATCGCAGACCAGCATGTAGGTAACGTCTTTCACCAAACTGCCGGATATCATTTCCGCCGCACCACCGATAAGTCCGCCGGCGACTGCGCCATTGTAGGTATTGCTGCGGTTTGCCATTGCGCCCAACGCGGCGCCGCTCAAGACAGCGCCACCCATATAGCCTTGGTGCAGCGCCTGCTCAGAGGCGGTAGGACTGGCTTTCTCCAGATTCAGCACATAGGCGACCATCTGGAACTGAGCGTGCTCCGGATCATCAACAATTTTATAGCCATTGTCATTATGTTGGGTGAACTGCGCGCGCACAAATTCTTTGAATTTGTGCCGATCAAATTCCATGACCCCGCTTTTGATATCGAGATAGATGGTCCGCTTGTTGGCGGCTACGGGGTCGACGAAGATTGCTGTTGAGGTTCGGGCCTGGACGTCGAGATCTTTTTTGGATAAGGCCGTTTGTGTCGCTGCGCAACCAGAAAGCAGCGCTGTGATCGTGGCGACGACTGCGACGTTCCTGCAGTGGTTCATTCTTAGGCTTAACATTTTCATCCTCCCGTTGACTTGATTATTGAGCAATAACGTCATTCACAACCACCATTACCAGTAACGACCATAATAGCGGTGGTAATACATACAATCACGATAATCTGTCCACGAATTCCCGTATATCGAGTTGCAGGTGTATCCGGGTCTCCAGTAAGAAGGAGGGGCTGTACGCGGCTGCAGGTTTTTCTTCATGGCCTCGTTGACGTAGCTATCGATTTTCGCTGCGTCCTCGACGGCGAATGGCTTCTGCATCGTTTCGGCATTCAGTTTACGCTGCATTTTCGCCATATCCGATGCATCGTCAGCCATCGACAACGCAGGATTAACGAGAAGCATCAGGAGAAGATACAGATTAGCACGTTGCATAGATGCTCCCTTTCTAACGTTATCAAGCGCCACTGGTGCCCAGCGCATATTACAATTGGTTTCACACAACGACGCTTTCGCAGCATCGAATGTCCTATCACTTATCCACTACTTTTGCATGCTATTCTAGGGTGATTATGCCTGTCAATGTCGATGCGGCTGTGGTGCGCAAATACTTCGTGAGACTCTCCCCTTCCGATATCCGCCCACGCCGGCCGAAGGTTCAATAAGGAGCCGCTAACATACGCTACAACCATCAGATGGGTTATCGGTTATTTACATACATGCTTGGATGTATATACTGGGGTTACGTTTCTTCCGCAGGACTGCGCTCATGACCCGCCGCCAATACTCGAAACCTCCGTCTTGCACCTCAACGTTTTGTGCACGTCATACGCTCATCGCTGTTTCCCTGTTTCTCATGGCCACACTGATTGCCGGTTGCGGCAAAGGCCAGCAGGCATCCGGCGGTCCCGGCGGGCCGGGCATGATGGCGATGCCGGTCACGGTGCTGGCGGTTCAGCCGCAGCGTGTGCCGGTCATCATCGAATCGGTCGGTCAGGTGGAGGGATCGAAGGAGGTCGAGGTGCGGGCGCGCGTTTCCGGCATCCTGACGCGGCAACTCTACAAAGAAGGCGATACCGTCAAGGCCGGCGCCACACTGTTCAGCATCGATCGCGCGCCGTATGAATACGCGCTCGCGCAGGCGCGCGCCGCGCAGACGCAGGACCAGGCCAATCTCGAAAAGGCGCAACGCGAGGCGACGCGTCTCAAACCACTGGTCGAGCAACGCGCCATCAGTCAGCGCGAATACGACGATGCCACCACAGCACTGAAATCCTCTCAGGCCGCCGTGCTGGCCAGTGCGGCCAAGGTGCGTGATGCCGAGTTGAATCTCTCCTATACGAACATCACTGCGCCGATTACCGGCGTCACTGGCCGCGCCCAACATTCCGAAGGCAGTCTGGTCACGGCCGGCAGTGATACCAACCTGCTGACGACGCTCAGCATCACTGATCCGATCTGGGTGCGTTTCGCCTTTTCCGAAAGCGAAGTTCAGCAGCTGCGAAAATCCGCCGGCAAGACCAGCGTGACATTACGGCTGCCGGACGGCAGCACCTATGCGGCAACGGGCAAGCTGAATTTTACGGCATCGACAGTCGATACCAGAACCGGTACGGTGCCGCTGCGCGCGGTATTTGCCAATCCGAGACTGGCACTGATGCCGGGACAGTTCGTCCGCGCGCAGGTGAAGACCGGCGAGCGCGACGCCTTTTTGGTGCCGCAGTCCGCGCTGTTTCAGAGCGATCAGGGCCGGATGGTTTTCACGGTCGCCGCGGACAACACGGTCGCACCGCGACCCGTGGAGACCGACGGTTGGTCGAATCATGACTGGGTCGTGATCAAAGGACTCGCCGCCGGCGACAAAGTCATCATCGACAATCTCATGAAGCTGCGCCCCGGCGCGCCGGTGGCACCGCATGCACCGGGGCAGGGACCGGCAGGGCCAGCGCCGGCCAAGCCCTAAGCGCCACAGCGGAACTCATCTCATGTCCAGGTTCTTCATCGAACGACCCATCTTCGCCACTGTCATGGCCATCATCATTGTGCTGGCCGGTCTGGTCGCCGCGAAGATTCTGCCGGTCGCGCAATATCCCGAAATCGCGCCGCCCACGGTCACCATCACCGCGAGTTTTCCCGGCGCTTCGGCCGAGACACTGGCCAAGACCGTCGCCGCGCCGATTGAGGAACAGTTGTCCGGCGTCGAGGGCATGCTGTATTTCAATTCGACTTCGGCATCGAACGGCCTGACCACCATCACTGCCACTTTCGAGGTCGGCACCGATATCGACAAAGCCACCTTCAATGTCAACAACCGGGTGCAGCTCGCCTCACCGCGCCTGCCGGATGAAGTGCGGCGCAATGGCGTGACGGTCGCCAAGCGCTCGACGAACATCCTGCTGGCAGTCGCTTTGAATTCGCCCAACAGCACCTATGACGCGCTGTTTCTGTCGAACTACGCGACGCAGAACGTCGTCGATGAACTGAAGCGCATCCCCGGGGCGGCCGATGTCACGATCTTCGGCGCACGCGATTACTCGATGCGCGTCTGGCTCAAGCCTGATCGCATGGCCCAGCTCGGGCTCACCACCGGCGACATCACGGCGGCCATCAATGCGCAGAACGCGCAGTACGCCGCCGGCAAGATCGGTGCCGACCCGGCGCCGCAAGGCCAGGAACTGGTGTACTCCGTGATCGCGCAGGGCCGCTTGATCGACCCCGCACAGTTCGGCGAGATCGTGCTGCGCTCCAGCGGTCCGAACGGCGTGCTCAAGCTCAAGGATGTAGCGCGCATCGAACTCGGCGCGCAAAGCTACGACGCCTCCAACAGCGTCAACGGCCAGCCGGCGATCGCGATCGCGGTGTTCCTGCAGTCCGGCGCCAATGCGCTCGACACCGCGGATGCCGTCAGAAGCACGATGGCGGAGTTGAAAAAAGAACGCTTCCCGCAGGACGTCGATTACCTGATCCCGTACGACACGACGCGCTTCGTCTCGGCCTCGATCAAGAGCGTGATTCACACCATCGCCGAGGCCGCGACCATCGTGCTGCTGGTGGTGTTCTTATTCCTGCAAACCTGGCGCGCCACGTTGATTCCGATGCTGGCGGTGCCGGTGTCGCTGATCGGCACTTTCGCCGGCTTATGGCTGTTCGGTTACTCCATCAATACACTAACGCTGTTCGCCATGGTGCTGGCCATCGGCATCGTTGTCGATGACGCCATCGTGGTGCTGGAAAACGTCGAGCGCCTGATGCGCGAAGAAAAGCTCAAACCCTTCGACGCCGCCATCGAAGCGATGCGCGAAGTGCAGGGCGCCATCATCGGCATCGTGCTGGTGCTGTGCGCGGTGTTCATCCCGGTCGCCTTCCTCGGCGGCATCGCCGGTCAGTTGTATCGGCAGTTCGCCGTCACGGTGACCATCGCGGTACTGATCTCCGGCGTCGTGGCACTGACGCTGACGCCGGCATTATGCGCGATCCTGCTCAAGCCCGGCGATCACACCGGCAGCATCCTGGAAAAACTGTTCGCACCCTTCAATCGCGTCTTCCGATGGCTGACACGGCATTTCCTCGGCGCAGTCGATACCGTGCTGGCGCGCCGCCTCACGGCGCTGAGCGGATTCGCATTGCTGCTGTGTCTCGTGGCCTTCCTGTTATGGCGCATTCCCGGCAGCTTCGTGCCGCCGGAAGATCAGGGCTATATCATCACCGCCGTCATGCTGCCCGACGGCGCTACGATGGAGCGCACCAGCAAGACCACGGAGCAACTGCGCAAGATGATGACCGGCAATGAAGCCATCGAGAACATCTTCATCGTCAACGGCCTCGACCTGATCGGCGGCGGCAACAAAAGCAACGCTGCGACCATCTTCATGCCCTTGCGACCCTGGGATGAACGCAAGCAGACGGCGCTGCAACTGGTGCAGGAGGTCATTGGCAAAGGCTTCATGCTCTCGGACGGCATCGCCTTCGCGTTCAACCCGCCGGCCGTGCGCGGCTTAGGGGCTACCGGCGGTTTCGAGGTTTATGTACAGGGCCGCACTGACGCCGACCCGCAGCATCTCGCGCAAGTGACCAATGATTTCATCGCCGCGCTCGGCAAAGATCCTGTGCTGGGCGATTCGCGCACCTTCTACCGGCCGACCGTGCCGCAGTTGCGCGTCGAGGTCGATCGCGAGAAGGCCTTGTCGCTGGGTGTGCCGGTCAATGATGCCTATGCCGCCTTGCAAGCGCAGATGGGTTCGCTCTATGTCAACGACTTCAACAAGGCGGGCCGCACCTACCGCGTGACCATTCAAGCCGATGCCGAGTACCGCGCCAAACCCGAAGACCTCGGCAATATCTACGTGCGTTCCACAACGACCCAGACCATGATTCCGCTCAAGGCGCTGATCACCGTCTCCGACATCATCGGACCCGAACAGCTCGAACGTTACAATGGTTACATCGCCGCCAAGGTGCTCGGCGGAGCCAAACCCGGTTTCAGTTCGGGCGAAGCGATCGATGCGGTCGAACGAATCGCGAAAGTCACGCTGCCGCCGGGCTACAGCATTGAATGGACCGGTCAGGCCTTCCAGGAAAAACGCACCGGCGACGCCTCGGTATTCGCCTTCGGCTTCGCGCTCATCATGGTGTATCTGATTCTGTCGGCGCTTTATGAACGCTGGGGCGTGCCGATGGCCGTGGTGCTGGCCGTGCCGTTCGCGCTGAGCGGCGCGCTGGGCTTCGTGTTCCTGCGCGGCATGGACAACGACATTTATTTCCAGATCGGGTTGATCGTGCTGATCGGACTGGCGGCGAAGAACGCAATTCTGATTTCAGAATTCGCCATGCAGGGCATGGAGGCGGGTAAGACCGCCGCGCAGGCCGCGCGCGAAGCGGCACGGTTGCGCTTTCGCCCCATCATCATGACCTCGCTGGCCTTCGTGTTCGGTGTGGTGCCGCTGGTGACCGCCACTGGTGCCGGCGCCTCGGCACGCCAGTCGATGGGCAGCGGCGTGTTCGGCGGCATGATCGTCGCGACCGTCATCGCGCCGATCTTCATACCACTGTTCTTCTCACTGCTGGCGCGCAAGCCCAGGCCTGTGCACACGCACGACGGCCCGCATACCGTCACAGTCCCGGAGGAACGCTCATGAGCACGCAGCGCCGCGGCTTATCGCTGGCCGCACTTGGCATGACCGCATTGCTGGCGGGCTGTGCCGTCGGGCCTGATTACCGGCGACCGGATGTGGCGCTGCCGTCGAGCTATCCTCAATCGGACCAAGCGCCGGCAGGGCAGGGCACGGTCAGCCCCGAGTGGTGGAAACTTTATAACGACGCGACGCTCAATGGGCTGATCGACGCCACGCTGAAGAACAATGTGGACATGCGCAAGGCCATCGCGCAGATCGACGAAGCGGAAGCCGTGTTCGCCGAGGCAAGCACGGGTCTGTTTCCTGAAATCGATCTCAATGCCTCCAGCACCAAAGCACGCAGCAGCACCTTGACGGCCCAGAAACTGCCGCCAGGAACGCCGGCACTCACCAAGTCCACACGATTGACACTCTCGACGTCCTTCGAACTCGACTTCTGGGGCCACCTGCGTCGCATCTCGGAGTCCGCGCGCGCCGAGGCACTGGCCAGTCATTATGGCAAGGATGTGCTGGCGCTGACACTGACCGGCACCACCACACAGGCTTACTTCGCCTTGCGTTCGCTCGACGCGCAGACCGTGGTGACAACTGCAACGCTGGCATCGCGTGATGAAGCAATGGCCGTGGTCAAAAGCCGCGCCAAGGGTGGCATCGCATCGGATCTCGATGTGAGTCAGGCCGAGGGCGCGCGCGCTGATGCCGCCGTGCAGCTGCGTGAGCTGCATCGCCAGCGCGCTCTTGTCGAACATCAGCTCGGCAATCTCACGGGCAAGCTCGATCTGAAAATACCCGCAGGCGATTTGATGCGGCTGCCAATGCCGGTGCTGCCACCGGCCGGGCTGCCATCGACACTGCTGCAACGACGTCCTGACGTTCAGCAGGCGGAGCAGAATCTGATCTCGGCCAATGCCCAGATCGGCGCCGCCAGGGCCGCACAATTCCCGACCTTCACATTGACTGGCAGTTACGGTGGACAGAGCGAGGCCCTGGTTGATCTGACCAAGGACGCGGCGCGCATCTGGTCGTTCGGTCCGTCCATGACCTTGCCGATCTTCGACGCCGGCCGGCATGCCGCGCGCACCCGCCAGGCACAAGCACGGCAGCGTCAGGCGCTGGCAAGCTATCAGAAAACCGTTGAGGCCGCATTCAGAGAAGTGGCTGACGCATTGAACAATGTGCAGCAGTCCAGCGCCACAGTGGCTGACGTCCAGAGCAAAACGGATGCGGCTCACACCGCACTGCGTCTGGCGCGTTTGCGCTACGAGGCGGGTTATTCGGCTTACATCGAAGTGCTCGATGCACAACGCAGCGCCAATGCCGCCGAGCAAGCGCTGGTGCAGAACCGCCAGGCGCAACTGTCCTACAGCGTCGATCTCATGAAGGCGCTGGGCGGCGGTTGGGCGCCGGCCGGGATGACGTCGCACTGAAACGCAGTAGCAGTAGAGGCAGGTTGAGATGGCACGCAAGACCAAGCTGGAAACCGAACAGACCCGGCTGCAGATCATCGCCGCGGCGCGTACGGTGTTTGCAGAACGCGGTGTCAGCCGGACCACATTGGCACAGATCGCCGCCGAAGCCGGCGTCACACGCGGTGCGATTTACTGGCATTTCGCAAACAAACCGGCGCTGTTCTTCGCCATGCTGGAACAGATCTCACTGCCCTTGATCGACCGCATGGATGAACTCCTGCCTGCCAATGATCCGGGTGACCCGCTGCAAAGCATCCGCTCACACATGTATGAGGTTCTGCAACTCATCGAACAGGACGAAACGGCTCGCACAACCTTCGAGATCATCACCCTGAAGTGCGAGTACGTCGATGAGTTTGCCTCGGTCGATACCCAGGTCATCAAGACCGGCTGTGACTTCATGCAGAAGCTGACACGCGCGTATACGAATGCGAAGAAAAATGGTTACCTGCGCCATGGCAGTAAACCTGAAATACTGGCACTGGAAAGCTACGCCTTCATGAAAGGGCTGATACACCTCTGGCTGTCCGATGCGGATGGCACGATCATCCGCAACAAGGCGCGCACGCTGATCGAATCGCACATCGCGCTGCGTTACAAGTAGACATCTCTGAATGGCATTGGCACAGGGGCTGGTGCTGGCAACCAACATGACCGGCCGGAAGAGGCGCATCCATGGCTGAATCCTGCTGGTCAGTCTGACACATTAGTACGCATAATACATATTATGTTAAGTTGCATGCGGGGTCAGGCCCCGGCTATAAATCCGGAGTTCTTTCACCTGCGTTTTTCCCCTTCTCCATTCCATATCCAACCCAACTCGCGAGCACGCGCACCAAGCTGAAGGCGACGCGGGACAGGAACCGTTCCTGCCACGCGCGCTTGCGCCAATCGACATGGGTAATGTGCCGAGCCTCGTTCTCTATCGCATTTTTCAAGCGCGCTGTAAGTATCTGCGCGAATTCCCGGTCGTAAACCACAACATTGGCCTCACGCGACAGCATCAGGCTTAGCGGGTCGATATTGGATGAGCCCACTGTGGCCCAACGGTCATCGA
Organism: Gammaproteobacteria bacterium; assembly: GCA_041492115.1. Taxonomy (GTDB): domain Bacteria; phylum Pseudomonadota; class Gammaproteobacteria; order JBBQDK01; family JBBQDK01; genus JBBQDK01. The sequence goes on along the minus strand of JBGPWJ010000012.1, from coordinate 5,532 downwards.
TGACTGCCGCCTTGGCGTGCATCTCGCTGGATTGATATTCATAGATGCCGATGCCCGCGGTGAGCAGTTGCGCATAGAGACTGCGGGTGGCGTAGTGCACCCAGGGATGGTCGCTGCTACCTTGCAGCAGCAGGCGAACGTTCACGCCGCGTGCAGCGGCATGCATGAGCGCCTTTCGAAAGCGGTGACCGGGCAGGAAATAGGCGTTGGCGAGGATGATCTCGTGTTGCGCACCGGCGATAGCCTGCAAGTAAGCCTGCTCGATATCACGCCGATGGCGCAGACTGGAGCGCAGCAGGAAGGCGGCGCGGATGTCACCGGCTGTTTCAGGCGCAGCCGGTGGATCCTGATTCGCGTGCGGCGAATGCAGTTGCGCCTTGGCCACGCGGTTATGCAGGTTACGCATCTCGCGCAAGATGGGCGCCACCAGTGGACCTTCAACTTGTACCGTGAAATCGAAACGCGGCAGTTTGGTGCGCGCGTCGATATCATCCACGATGTTGATACCACCCACGAAGGCGGCCTGTTGGTCGATGACCGCAAGCTTGCGGTGCAGTCGCCGCAGGTGTTGGCGTTGAAAGCGTAACGGTGAGATTTCCGGGCGATAAATCAGTGCTTCAACACCCGCTCCGCGCAGTGCCTGTAGTGAAATCGGCGGATAGACTTGCGCTCCATAGCCATCGATCAGCAGATGCGCGACGACACCGCGCTGTGCGGCGCGCATCAACGCCGCCGCGATACGCTGTCCCGTGGCATCATTGGCAAAGATATACGTATCCAAATAGACCCAGTGCACAGCGCGATCGATGGCCGTTTCGAGCGCGGGAAAATAGTCAGCGCCGCTTTGCAGCAGAGTTATTTTATTGCCGTCGAGGAACTTGATCATGTCGCTCCACGTTGATATTCAGGATGCCGTGCTGCGGTTCGGCTGCACTCTAGCATATCCTGTGACCAGCGTTGAATCGGCATTTTCCACGCCGCCTGCTTGCAAGCCCTTCCCTGCCGCGCTAGCCTGCGTACTGCACAACCGAGCCCGCGACAGTCGATAAGGAACAATACGCGTGATCAATACCCGGATCATCCTGGTTGTCATCCTGGCAGTAATGATTGCGTCGTTCCCGCTGTTGGCCCTCAAGGCTATCACACTGATCAAAGAGCGGCGTGTGCTGCGCAAGCATCCGCGACCCCGGCATTTCGATCGCGACCTGGTGGTGATCGGCGCCGGCTCAGGCGGGCTGGTCAGCGCGTATATCGGCGCGGCGGTCAAGGCCAAGGTGAGTCTGATCGAGAAGCAGCGCATGGGCGGCGATTGCCTGAACACCGGCTGCGTGCCGTCGAAGGCCTTGTTGCGTTCGGCCAGGTTTCTCTCGCATGCGCAACGCGCCGAAGAATTCGGTTGCGACTGGGCGCATGTCGAATTCGATTTCGCGAAGATCATGGAGCGCGTCCAGCGTGTCATTGCTCAGGTCGAGCCGCATGATTCCGTGGCACGTTACACGGCACTGGGCGTGGACTGCATTCAAGGCGAGGCGCGCATCACCTCGCCTTACACAGTCGAGGTCAATGGCCGCACGCTGACGACGCGCAACATTGTCGTCGCCACCGGCGCGCGCCCGGCCATTCCTCCCATTCCCGGCATCGAGGCCACCGGCTATTGGACCTCCGATACCATCTGGGAACTGCGCACACTGCCGGCGCGTCTGCTGGTGCTGGGCGGTGGACCGATCGGCTGCGAACTTGCACAGGCCTTCGCGCGCTTCGGCAGTCAGGTGATTCAAGTCGAGCGCGATCCGCGACTGTTGCGGAACGAAGACCCGGAGTTTGCGCAGATGCTTCTGGAACGACTCCGCTTCGAAGGCGTCGAGGTGCGCGTCGGCCATACCGCGAAACAGTTCAGTGTCGCTGGCGCGCGCAAACTGCTGGTGGCTGAACACCAGGGTCAGGATGTGGAGATAGAATTCGATGAGCTGCTGATCGCTGTCGGCCGGCAGGCCAACAGCCGTGGCTTTGGTCTGGAAGAACTCGGCGTGCCCTTGCGCAAGTATGGCAGCATCGAGGTCAATGACTATCTACAGACACTCTACCCCAACATCTATGCCGTCGGCGATGTCACCGGGCCCTATCAGTTCACCCATGCCGCCGCGCATCAGGCCTGGTATGCGGTGGTGAACGGCCTGTTCGGCACGTTCAAAAGATTCCGCGTCGATTACTCGGTGCTTCCCTGGGCCACGTTCACCGAACCGGAAATTGCGCGCGTCGGGCTCAATGAGCAGGACGCAAAGCAGCAAGGTATCGCCTATGAGGTGACGACCTACTCACTCGATGATCTGGATCGCGCCATCGCCGACGAGGAAGCCCATGGTTTGGTGAAAGTCCTCACCGTGCCTGGCAAGGACAAGATCCTCGGCGTCACCCTCGCCGGCGATCACGCGGCCGATCTGATCACCGAATTCGTCACCGCCATGCGTCACGGCCTCGGCCTCAACAAGATCCTCGGCACGATTCATATTTATCCGACGCTGTCCGAAGCCAACAAATATGCGGCCGGCGCCTGGAAGCGCGCGCATGCACCGGCACGCGTGCTGGCCTGGCTGGAACGCTATCACGCCTGGCGCCGGGGCGGGACAACGTGACTCTGAACTATTGAGAATTACGTAATTGACGACAAATAAATCAGCGAGACCCAGTCATTGCCCGTCACAGCCCCCGGGGTGTTCGGCCACATTATGGTGAAATACGTATGACTTGCCATTCCAACGCAGCACAGGCTGGCAGAAGCCGGGACCACCGATCATGAGGTCTGCATAGCCTTGATGACGTGTCTTCTGCACCACATACACCCCGGCGCCGAGGTTGTGAGATTTCCAGTGCCCGGTTCCATCCTTGATAAAGAGGGATACACCGGTGCCAGCAAAACCGAACATACAGGTACTGCCCAGACTCACGAAGACCTCGGGGAGCTTGTCGCTGTTCAGTTCTTCCGTCTGGACCTGGATGTCTCCGGTGCCGGGTAGCAGCGACGGACAGTCGGAGTCGGCAAACGCCAGGGACTTACCATCCTTCCCCACCTTGAGCCCGAGCTGCCCGTAGATCGCTCGCCGGTCGTCATCGGTAAGCGTGGCGGCGTTCTGCGCATTCGTGAACAACAGTTCATGCCCCGCAGGCGCGGCGAGGACCGTGCCGCCTGCAAGGAGCATGAACACGAGGCCGTGGGCGGGACGGATGTTGAAAATGTGCATAGACTGCCTCCTGGCATTTTGTATTGGGAACGGTAGTCTGAGTAGAGTAAGACGTGTGATGCATGCGAAAGTGTAGTCATAAAATATGACTTCTTCCATGGATGTGGCAGAAGTTTAAAAAACCGAATTGGAAACGCCTGCGGTCTTGAGTATGCCGATGACGGCAACCCGGGAGCACGTTAGCATCCGCCCTACCCCGGGCTTGGACTTACTGGAGTTTCCACGCCTTAAAATAGCGCCCCTTTATTTTCCCCGTGGTGAGTTGATGCAGGGCCTTGTCGGCCATGGAACGTTTGATGGCCACGTAGGCGTGGTGATCGAAGATGTCGATTTTGCCGACCTGATCGCCGGCAATGCCGGACTCATTGGTCAATGCGCCCAGGATATCGCCGGGACGCATCTTGCCCTTGCGTCCCTCATCGATGCACAGCGTGACCATGGGTGGCTTGAGATCATGCTTGGCGTGCGCCTGCAAACTGCCGATGGCAGAAAGACTGACCGGACTTTTTTGATAATCCTCGATGGCCGTCACCCGATAGGACTCGGCAGGGTTGAAAAGGCTTAATGCCAGCCCGGCTTTGCCCGCGCGGCCGGTGCGGCCGATGCGATGAATGTGCACTTCCGGATCAGGACTCAACTCAAGGTTGATCACCGCTTCCAGATCCTTGATATCAAGACCCCGCGCCGCGACGTCGGTCGCCACCAGCAGTGAACAACTCTTGTTGGAGAACCGCACCAGCACTTGATCACGCTCGCGCTGCTCCAGGTCACCGTGCAGGGCAAGGACACTGAAACCCTTCGCTTGCAGCGCGTCGGCAATGTCCTGGCATTGCTGCTTCGTGTTGCAAAAGATCACACACGACGCCGGATTATAATGACCCAATAACGCCACCAGCGTCGCGAGGCGCTCGCCCTGGCCGTGCACTTCGTAGAACACCTGCGTGATCATGTTCTGAGTGTGCGTCGCCGCAACGCTGACCCGGCTGGGGTTTTTCTGCATGGAGGCGCTGATAGCCTCGATCGCCTCCGGATAGGTTGCGGAGAACAACAAGGTTTGCCGACTACTGGGTGTCGCGGCAACGATTTCGGCAATGTCATCGTAAAAGCCCATGTCCAGCATCCGATCTGCCTCGTCCAACACCAGGGTTTTCACCTGATCCAACTTGAGCGAACCCTTGCGCAGATGCTTCAGCACGCGCCCGGGCGTGCCCACGATGACATGCGGGCTGTGCTCCAATGAGCCCGCCTGCGGTCCATAGGGCACACCACCGCACAGCGTGAGCAATTTAATATTGGGGATAAAGGTCGCCAGGCGGCGTATCTCCTTGCTCACCTGATCGGCGAGCTCCCGGGTCGGGCAGAGCACCAAGGCCTGCACGTTATAATCACGCGCGTTCAGGCGAGTCAGCAGTCCAATACCAAACGCGGCCGTCTTACCGCTGCCCGTCTCCGCCTGGGCAATGAGGTCTTTGCCTTGCAAGACAGCCGGCAGACTTTGCGCCTGAACCGGCGTCATGACCTGGTAACCCATGGATTCAAGATTGGCGAGTAAAGCGGCGTCCAGGTCCAGAATAGAAAAAGCAGTGGTGGTCATTGCGCGAGTACCTGAGAAGACGCTGGTTGATGCGTTCTGCGGGGTGGAGTGTAACGGAGATCGGAAACGCTGTGCGGTTAATACGAAAAGTTGGCTCGAAACGCCGGGCAAATGGGGTCAGGGCCGAAGAATTAAAACGGAAGTAGGAAATTAAATATACTGTCCCCGATATTCTATTTCTTCGGGTCCGGAGGAATGACTACCTGCATTTCGGCTGATTTCCATGCCGCTATGCCACCGTTAATATTTTTAACGTTTTTAAAACCCATCTGCTGCATTACCGCTGTCACCATTGCAGATCGACCGGACGTGGCGCACAACACCAGCCATTTTTTATTCCGATTCATCATCATTTCAATGCGCCCTGGATATTGGCGATCCGACACCGCTTCCAATATGCCGCGTGGAATATTCACCGCGCCATCAATAGTGCCTGAGAAATATTCCGCTGGCTCACGCACGTCCAGCACCTGATAGCCATCATCTAACAGGGAAACGACTTCAGACACTTCAACTTCTTTTATTTGAGATTTTGCCTGTTTCACAAAATCCATCAGTGTTTTTTCTTCAGTCATCAATAAAATCTCCCATGAAATATTATTGCGTGTTCGTTGTGTGTCTTCACTAACAGTAACAGTTCTCTGCGACTGCGCTTCTGCCACCACATAATATTCCAAATTACTTGGACGGCCAATGGGG
>JBGPWJ010000054.1:0-12134 GCA_041492115.1 Gammaproteobacteria bacterium | reverse complement strand
GGTGTGGGCGCGTACGTCTTCCAGCGTGAACAGTTTCTTGTCGGTGATGGCCTTGACGATGTCACCTTTGCAGACGCCGTTGCAGCCGCAGATCTCGGTGCTGTCCGACATGGCGGCGACGCGGTTGTCCGCGCCGTGACCGGAATCACCGAGGTGCGCCTGGCCGAACAGCAGTTTGTCGCGAAAGCCGGAGATGTCGGTGCCGTCGCGCAGCAGCTGGAAGTACCAGGTGCCGTCCATGGTGTCGCCGTACATCACGGCGCCGTGAATGCGGTTGTCCTTGATGACCAGTTTTTTGTACAGGCCGCGACCGGCGTCCTGCAAGACCATTTCTTCCGTGCTGTCGTCGCCGATAAAATCGCCCGCCGAGAACAAATCGATGCCGGTCACCTTCAGCTTGGTCGATGTCACCGAGCCGGTGTAGCGCGCATACCCCAGCTCGGCGAGATGATTGGCGCAGACCTTGCCTTGCTCAAACAGCGGCGCGACCAGGCCGTAGCTGGTACCGCGGTGCTGCACGCATTCGCCGACAGCGTAGATGCGTGGATCGTAGGTCTGCATGCTGTCGTTGACGACCACTCCGCGTTCGCAGTGTAGACCGACCTGTTTGGCGAGTTCGAAATTGGGACGGATGCCGACCGCCATCACCACCAGGTCAGCCGGTATCTCCAGACCATCCTTGAAACGCACGCCTTCAACCTTGTCCTTGCCGAGTATCGCCTCGGTCTGCGCCTGCATGAGGAAATTCAGGCCGCGCTCTTCCAGCGAACGCTTCAGGAGTCCGGCCGCGGCCTTGTCGAGCTGCCGTTCCATGAGCGTGTCGAGCAGATGCACAACGGTGACGTGCATGCCTTGGCGCAGCAGGCCATTGGCCGCTTCCAGACCGAGCAGGCCGCCGCCGATCACCACCGCGTGACCCTTGGCCTCGGCCGTCGCGAGCATGCGATCGACATCGAAAATATCGCGGAACGACACCACGCCCGGCAGATCCTTGCCCGGTATCGGAATGATGAAAGGGTTGGAACCGGTCGCGAGGATCAGCCGGTCATAACGCGCCTCGGTGCCATCCGCGGCGCGCACGATCTTGCGGCCGCGATCGATATCGACCACCTGCTTGCCCTTGTGCAGGGTAATGCCATTGTCCGTATACCATTGATCATCGTTGAGCATGATCTCGGCTATGGTCTTCTCACCGGCCAGCACCGGCGACAGCAGAATGCGGTTGTAATTGCCGTAGGGCTCGGCGCCGAACACCGTGATGTCATAGCGCTCGGGCGCAAGCTTGAGCAGCTCTTCCAGCGTGCGCACACCGGCCATGCCATTGCCGATCAATACCAAACGTTGCTTCATGGTTCACTCCACACTCTCGTTGCACTGTTATCGCAAGGCTTGTGCCAGTATCGCGCAGGCACTGTTCAAACCTGTAATGCGCCTTGTTATCAACCACTTTTATCATTTCTGCTCAGTGCCGCACTCCGGTTCCAATTCATTATCCGCACCTGTATTGCGCATTGCTTTCAGGCTTGGTTCTGTTCTGGTGCAAGTATTGCGACTTGCGCACTGCTCTACGAAGCTGTGAGACATCACTAATTACATCACTCAATAAGTAAACTCCCCTCGCCCTCAGGGAGAGGGTAGGGGTGAGGGCGGTTGTCCACTGCCTCCCCCTCACCCTGGCCCTCTCCCCGGTGGGGAGAGGGGACTAACTTTGTAACTTCAGTGCAGTAACCCAGGCTACATTTATCAGTGCAGCAACGCTGCGAGCAGCGCGATCGCCAGCAGGGCCGAAACCACCTGCCACACCTGCACCGGGTTGCGCTCATACAGCGGCACTTTGCGTGTCTCGCTGCCGCGGCCCTGCGCGAGACCGTTCTCCAATTCAAAGGCCAGCTCCATGGCGTCGGCGTAACGTTCGCGCGGATTCACGGCACAGGCCTTGGCGAGCACTCTGTCCAGCCAGGCCGGCAGATCCGGGCGGTGTTGCCCCAGCCCGGTGCGGCGCTGAAAGCGCGGCGACGAGAACGGTTCGACTTCACCGTAAGGGTAGTGACCGCCGCTGAACATCCGATACAGCGTCACGCCCAGCGCATAAACATCGGAGGCGATGTCGCCGGGCGCACCGCTGAATAATTCCGGCGCCATGTAACTGGGCGTGCCGGGCGTGGACTGCACGAGACCTTGATCCCAGGCCAGCAGCCGCGCCGCGCCGAGATCGAGCAGCTTCAGGCCCTGCTGTGTTTCGAGCAGCACATTGTCGGGTTTGATGTCGCGGTGGATGACCTCGGCGCGGTGCAGTGCATACGCCGCTTTGGCAAGGCGGATGCCGATCTCGATGCCTTCCTCCAGACCAATGCGCGGGCGACGACTCAGGCGCTGTTCCAAGGTCTCGCCCGCATAGTGCGGCATGACCGAATACAGCGCGCTGCGCCGCCCCGGCGCGCACTCCAGCACCGTGCCCAGCCATGGACTGTGCACGCGTGCAGCAATCCAGGCCTCGCGTACGAAGGCCTGCTGACTGGCCGCATCACTGGCGACGCGCGCGTGCGGAAATTTCAGCACCACCGGGCGCTGCTCGCGCCGGTCGTGCGCCAGATACAAACGGCTGTAACGGCCATCGGCGAGCACGGACTGCACGTCATAATCGTCAATCATGGCGCCAATCTCCGGCAGTGGCCGCAGCGGCAGCGACTCGATCACTGCCGCCAGTTCATCGGCGGCGGCCGCCGGCAACTCCAGCACATCGACGATGATGGCCGTGACATTGTCGCGGCTGCCCGCGGCCAGTGCGGCATCGACGATGCGTTGCGCATCCAATTCCGGCGCGGCGCGAACACTGAGCAATTTCTGCAACGCGCGATCTTCAAGCACGGCATGCACGCCGTCGCTGCACAGCAGATAGCGGTCATGGGCGCTGAGCGAATGCGCGGCGTAATCGATGCGCAACTCGGCTTCGATGCCCACGGCGCGATACAGCACATGAGTCAGATCGGGGTGACTTAAGGTGTGGTCCTCGGTAAGACGCGTCATGCGCGCATCGCGCAGCCGGTAGATGCGCGTGTCACCGACATGCACCACATGTGCGCTGCGACCGCGCAGCAGCAGGGCGCTGAAGGTGGTCGCCATACCGGTGAGCAGCGGGTCGTGCTGCGACTGGGCGTACACCCAGCGATTCACGGCCGCCAACGCACGCGCCGCGGCGCGTTCCACGCTGAGGGTCTCGGCCGCCTGATAATAGCCTTCGATGAAACCGCGCACCGCGCTCTCGGCCGCGGCACGACCGCCGCGCGCGCCGCCCACGCCGTCAGCGAGTGCGGCCACCACGCCGCGCAAGGCACGTTGTGCCGGCGTGCCCAGACTGGCGCCGGCGAAATCCTGATTGTCCTCGCGCCGGCCGGTCTCGCTGACTACACCGATACGGATTGGCGCGTCATCGCCTGCTGGCGCGGGTGAATCACGCGCGCCAGCAGCAGCGGCCAGATGCAGATGTGTCGTCATCAGACACTCGCGCCTGACACCGCGCCCCAAGTGGTGCGCCAGCGTGTCTTGACCATGACCAGACCGCTGAGACCAACCAATGCCAGCGCCGCGAACAAGCCGAAGCCGGCCGTGAAGTTGCCATGCGCGGCGAGCGACCAGCCCAACGCGCGCGCCAGCACGAATCCACCCAAGCCACCGGCGGCACCGACCAAGCCGGTCATCACGCCGATCTCACCGCGAAAGCGCAGCGGCACGAGTTGGAACACCGCGCCGTTGCCCATGCCCAGCGCCATCGCGCCAATGAAGAACACCGCGACCGCCGCCCAGGCACCGCCCGGCATCGTTGCGATGCTCCAGCCGCTCACCTTGGCCGCGGCGACCGCGCCGATTTCGGGCGCTGCACCCTGCGGCAGCAGTGCCACCGTGATATAGGCGAGCGATACCACCACGAACAGCATCTGCAAAGTCCGAATGCCACCGACGCGATCCGCCAGCCAGCCACCGATCGGCCGCAGCATGGAACCGGCGAATACCACCATGGCCGCCATCAGACCGGCCGTGACGCCGGAGACGTGATACCACTGCGTGAAGTACAGCGGCAGCGCATTGCCCAGACCCACGAAACCGCCGAAGGTGATCGAGTAGAAGAACATGAACCACCAAGTGTCGCGGTCGCTCAACATGGCGCGGTAGTTGTCCAGCGTCACCGGCGTGCGTTTTTCAGGCGCGTCTTTGGCCATCAGCGAATACAGCAGGAACACCGCCACCAGCGGAATCAGCAACAGCCCGAACACTGGCTGCCAACCGTAATGCTCGGCCAGTGACGGCGCCAACAGCGAGTCGATCACCACACCCATATTGCCGGCGCCGGCGATGCCCATCACCACGCCCTGATACTTGGGTGGATACCAGCGGCTCGCCTGCGGCAACGCCACGGCGAAACTCGCGCCGGCCAAGCCCAGCACCATTGCCAGCACCTCCACTTCCACCTTGCTGTGCAGTCCGAGCAGCCAGGCGTAGCCGATGCCGAAAATCACGATGAGCTGCGCGATCATGGCGGTGCGCTTGGAACCAAGGTGATCGGCGAGCATGCCGAGCGGGATGCGCAGCAGCGCGCCGGACAGAATAGGAATAGCGACCAGCGTAAATTTCTCATCAACGCTCAGGCCCAGATCGCGGCTCAGATACAGCGACAAGGGACCGAGCGCCACCCACACCATGAAACTGACATCGAAATACAGGAAGGCGGCAAGCAGGGTCGGCCAGTGACCGGCATTGAGGAACTCGCGCTTATTCATGGCCGCCACTCCCGAATTGCGTCACCTTGGCATGCGCCACGTCGAGCGCGCCATGCGCACCGGTCAAAGGGCCGATCAGCAGCACCAGCAGCAGTGTCACGACACCGCAAGCGGCGGCACAGCACTTGACTCGGCAGCGGCGCCCCGGATCGGTGCCCGCATCGGAAAGACATTCCAGCTGTTCAGTTATGTTCATCATCTGACCCCAAATAAAAACGGCGTTCACCACAGCGGGAAAGTTCCGCTGCAATGGACGCCGTTGTCCGAACGACGGGCCGCCATTGGCCCGTCGCATTTAATCAGCGCTCCACCCGCCGTTGGATGGAATCGCGTTGTATGTCCAGAGTAGAGCAATTCCGGTGCCATCCCGCACCAGAACTGTAATCAAGCGTTCATTCAAGGACATGAAGGTCAAATCGTCGGCAGACATCGGCGCAGTCACGCACCATGGCAGTGAGTAGCCACGGGCCGACGTACGGTTATGGTGCAGTGACGGTCGCCATCCTCACCAGACACCTTGTGCAGCAGCTATGATTTTTGAATAGAGGTCACGACTCCGGAAATTACCGCCCATGCCCAGCACAGACAGCTATCACTACGGCATCGCCAGTCAGCGTGGGCAGCGCGCTGACAACGAAGACAGCACTGGCGTGCACCAGCTCGCGTCAGGCCTCATCGCCATTGTTGCGGATGGGCTGGGCGGGCATCGCGGCGGGCGCGTCGCCTCGAATCTGGCCGTGCAGGAATTTATCGCGCGCTACCTTGCCTTGTCCGCAACCCATGAACCGCACGACGCCGCACTGCGAGCCCTGGCAGAGGTCAACCGCATGCTCCACGCCCGCGGCCTCAGCGACCCGACGCTGGCGCACATGGGCACGACCTTTACGGCCCTGATCCTCGTCGACTCCGTCATGCATGTCTTGCACGTCGGAGATACCCGCGCCTACCGGCTGCGTTCCGGCCGGCTGGAACGCCTCACACGTGATCACAATCTGGCCGATGAAGGGCAGCCCAACATCCTCTATCGCGCGATCGGCACCGATGCCGATGTCGAAATCGACCATGCCAAGCACGACGCGCGCAGCGGCGACCGCTATCTGCTGTGCAGCGACGGTGTGCACGGCGTGCTGCCCGATACCCTGCTCGTCACGCTGCTCAAAACAGACCAGGACATGCAAGCCGGCGCCGCGCGCATCGTCGACGCGGCCCTGTGCGCCGGTTCCACCGACAACGTTACGGCGTTGACCCTGGAACTGACCTGAATGGTGCGCATCAGAACGTCACGTCCGCTTGCAACCAGACCTTGTCCAGATCATTGATGGGCGATGCCGCTTTGCTGCCGTTTTGTGCAATGTTGGTCGCGTTCTTGTCGCCGCTGTAGCTCGCATACTTGAAGAGCAGGCTGAGAGACTTGTTGAGCTTTTTCCCAACGGAAAGGTCCAGCTCCGTGCCATAGTCGTAACTCAGATTATCCGACGAGAAATCGTGATAACTCGCCAGCAGCTCGACGCCGTACAATTTCTTTCCGACACTGAGGTAGGCGTCGTCGATGCCGTCCTTCGGCGTGGTGAGGAACTTGTCTGCCCAGCCGTTGAAGGCATGCAGGGTTGCCAGTGGCGTCTGCAGACTGTGAGTGCCGTCGCCACCGAGTTTCTCGTAACCGAGCTTGGCGGTGATGCCATTGAAGAGCGCGCCGAACTCGCCGAGCGCATACTTCTCGTCATAGTTGCTGGGGTTGTTGGCGTAATCGCTCTGCTTGGCGTATTCCGCTGTGTACAGCAGCGTGGCACCGGCCAGCGGATGCTTGCCGGCGAAGCGCAGGCCGAGGGTCTGCGTGGACGCGGCGACTGTTGGGAGGTAGGCTTGATTTTCGTCATGCAGCAGATAGTCGTAGCCAATCAGCGTACCAACCGCGAGGCCGTTGTAGGCCACGTTGATGAGATGCGTTTTCATGCGCAGATCACCGTTGACGGCGTCATCGCCCGTGATGCGGTTGGCATCCGCAACATAGGCATAGGTGATCTGCGTGTCCGGCAGGGACTTGTTGACCAGATTGAAAGCATCGAAGCTCTGTTCGTTCTGGCGCCAGCCGACGTTGCCGACAAAACGCTGGTTGTCGAGAATGATGACTTGACGACCCAGTTTCAGCGTGGTGCCGTAACCTGCCTCGTAACTCAGGAAGGCCTGGTTGACCTCCGTGCCTGCCGGGTCGGATACGATCGGATAAGTCGTCTTGCCATTGGTGGTGCTGTTGTAGTGTGCCGGTCCGATCGCCGCGACGTTTTCGAACTGCAGGAAGGCGTTGAAGCCCTGGTAGCTGTCGGTGAGATAGCCCAACTGAGTTCGCAGCGTGGATGCCTTGGCCTTGTTCGCGATGCCCTCCTGATCGACCCATTCATAGCGGTAGCGCAATTGGCCGGAGACGGTGCCGTAGGTCAAGGCATCGAGCAGGCTGCCAGCCGCCTGCACCTGCGGGACAGCGGCGAGCATCGCCAAAACAAGGCCGGCGGCGCGCAGGCGTGGATGATGGGTATTCATGCGGTACTTTCTCCTCGGTTGGATAATGTGTCTTTGACCATTTCACTAAATGACAGTCGTACTACAACATCACTCCCTCTCCCGAAGGGAGAGGGGACTCATTCTGTTAGAAGTTTTAGTAACGTTTGATCAACGTGCCAGTCACGCCGCCTGCGCGTGTCCGTGATGCAGGAAGCGCAATACTTCGCCACGCAGATGCACATAGCGCGGATTCTCGAGCAGTTCCATGCGCTGGCGCGGACGCGGCAGATCGACGTGCAGAATTTCACCGACCGTCGCCGCCGGTCCGTTGGTCATCATCACGACGCGGTCGGACAGCAGCACCGCCTCGTCGACATCGTGCGTCACCATCAGCACGGTGTTGCCGCTGTCGCGGGTGATGCGCAGCAGTTCGTCCTGCAGATGGGTGCGGGTCAGCGCATCGAGCGCGCCGAACGGTTCATCGAGCAGCAGCACCTGCGGTTGCATGGCAAGTGCGCGCGCGATGCCGACACGCTGCTTCATGCCACCCGAAAGCTCACCGGGGTATTTACTGCTGGCATGACCCAAACCGACGAGATCGATGACCTCGCGGGTCCGCACCGCCAGCTGCGTTTTGCTCTCGGTCGCGGCAAACACGCGTTCGACGGCGAGGTGGACATTCTCGAACACCGTCAGCCAGGGCAGCAGCGAGTGGTTCTGAAACACCACGGCGCGTTCCGGGCCCGGGCCGTCGATCTCGCGATCTTTGAACAGCACGCCGCCCTGCGTCGGCAGCAGCAGACCGGCGACCAGATTCAGCACTGTTGATTTTCCGCAGCCGGAATGGCCGATCAGGCTGACGAACTCGCCGGCCGCGATCTGGATGTTGACGTTCTCCAGCGCATTGAACATCTGGCCCTTGGCGGTGAATGTCATGCTGACGTGATTGATATCGACTAGCGTGCTCATGGGCGCTCCTAGGCTGTGCGGTAGTCAAGGCGGCGGGCGATCAAGTTCATGCCCTGCTCCAGGAGCATGCCGACGACGCCGACGATGAAGATGGCGATGATGATGTGTTCCATATTGAGGTTGTTCCACTCGTCCCAGATCCAGAAGCCGATGCCAATGCCACCGGTGAGCATTTCCGCGGCGACGATCACTAGCCAGGCCGTACTCAGGCCAAGACGCATGCCGGTCATCATGAAGGGCAGCGTGGCGGGAAACAGAATCTTGGTGAACACTTTCCATTCCGAGAGTCGCAGCACACGCGCCACGTTGAGATAATCCTGCGGCACACTCGCCACACCCAGCGCGGTGTTCATCACCATCGGCCAGATGCTGGTGATGAAGATGACAAAGATCGCCGAAGGATCGGCGGCCTTGAAAACCGCCAAACCGATCGGCAGCCAGGCCAGCGGTGAGACCGGACGCAGCAGCCCGATGACAGACGACATGGCGCGATTCAGAAACAGAAAGCGGCCGATCAGAAAACCGAGCGGCACACCGACCGCTATCGCCAGCCCGAAACCTTGCGCGACGCGTTTCAACGAATTCAGCAACAGCCAACCCACGCCGACGTCGTTCGGTCCTTTGATATAGAACGGATCGGAGAACAGCATCACGGCCGTATGCCAGGTCTTGACCGGCCCTGGCAGATACGACGCGTGCTGCGCCGCCAGCGCCCAGACGGCGATCAGACCCAGATAACCCAGCAATGGCGGAATATACCGGACCAGCGCCGCCTTCGCGGCGAGGCCTTTTACAGTCATGGATTGTGCCGGTGTTGTTGCTGGCGTTGTCGACGTCACACTGATTGTTTCATGTGGTCCACCAAGCGGATCCGTGGGTGCTATAGCGGGCGGCTCTGGTTTACGCGCGAAATTGACGACTGAGTTCATAATTCTCTCCTGAAGTGCCGTTGTGGCGCGGGGAGTACTGGCATTGAATTCATTACCCTCACCCTGGCCCTCTCCCACGGGGAGAGGGGACTCATCTTCATGTTGAGCAATAATTTTTCCGAATGTACGCTCACACCCGCACCTTGAAGCTCGCCGCATAAGCCGCCGCCTTGGTCGCATCGAATTCGACGCCGTCGAAAAGCTTCTCGACCTTGAGCGGGCTCTTGGGCACGGCGATCTGCAATGAGGAAGCCACCTCGCTGTAGAGATCGACCTGATTGATCTTCTTCGCCACAGCCAGATAATCGACGTCTTCCTTGAGCAAACCCCAGCGGCGGAACTGAGTCATGAACCACACACCGTGCGAGAGGTACGGGTAATTCACCTCGCCGTCGTTGTAGAACTTCATGTAATCCGGGTCCTGCCAGGTCTTGCCCTTGCCGTCGTCGTAGTTGCCCATCATGCGGCCCAGCACGACCGGCTCGGGCGCATTGACGTAGGATTTGGAGGCGATGATGCTGGCGACCTTGCCACGGTTACTCATGCTGTCGATGAACTTGGACGCTTCCAGCACGGCGCGCATCATGGCGCGCGTGGTATTGGGATAGCGCTGCGTGAATTCCAGCGTGGTGCCCAGCACCTTCTCGGGATGATTTTTCCAGATCGCCTGCGTGGTGGTGGCGGTAAAACCGATACCGTCGAACACGGCGCGCGCATTCCAGGGCTCGCCGACACAATAGCCGTCCATATTGCCGACGCGCATGTTGGCGACCATCTGCGGCGGTGGCACGGTGATGGTCTTCACATCGGTGAACGGGTTGATACCGTGTGCACCCAGCCAGTAATAGAGCCACATGGCGTGCGTGCTGGTGGGGAAGGTCTGCGCAAAAGTGTAGCTGCGCTTGTCGGTGCTGATGAGCTTCTTTAGTGACTCGCCATCGACCGCACCTTTTTCCTTGAGCGCATTGGACAGGGTAATGGCCTGACCATTGTGGTTGAGGCCCATCAGCACCGCCATGTCCTTCTTCTGGCCGGCAACGCCAAGGCTCACGCCATACAGCATGCTGTAGAGCACATGCGCGGCATCCAGTTCGCCGAGCACCAGTTTGTCGCGCACCGCGGCCCAGGACGCTTCTTTGCTCACCGTGACATTGAGTCCGTACTTCTCAAACAAACCCAGTTCGCCGGCCATGACCACGCTCGCGCAATCGGTCAGCGGGATAAAACCGATGGTCAGATCGGTCTTCTCCGGCGCATCGGAGCCGCCGGCGTAGACTGAACTGCGCAGACCCGGCAACATCCCCATACCCGCCGCGCCGATGCCGGCCGCGGCACAGGTTTTCATGAAACGGCGCCGTTCGCGGTCGGCACATTCACTCGCTTGACCCTGCACTGACTCGTCGTTCTTCATACCACTCACCTCCGCCTGGGTAAAAAAAAACGTCCACTTCATCACGCTGTCGCGCGACGAAATGGACGCCATTGTCCGTTCGGCAAGCCTGCATTGGCCTGCCCGTTGTTTACACCGGCGACACCCGCCATTGGGTGTGCCGTGCTACCGCTGGACCGTGCCGCAACATGCGCCGCACCGTCCGTGAATCTTTGTTTAAGCGCAGATCACAGCGACCCGCTCATGCCCCTATCTGATCAGCCAAGCAACTCCGCCGCATCGATCACGCTCTGCGCGACCTCGGCCAGGCGCCGGTTGCGATCCATGGCCATCTTGCGCAAGGCCTGAAAGGCCTGCTCCTCACCGCAGTCGCGCTGGCGCATCAGGATGCCCTTGGCCCGCTCTATCAGCTTGCGCTCCGCCAGTGAGGTCTTGGTCTGGTCCAATTCCCGTTGCAGGGTCTGGTGCTGCTCAAAGCGCAGTACCGCCACATCGACAATGTGCTTGACGCGATCACCCGCCAGGTCACCCACCACATAAGCGCTCACTCCCGCGCGGATCGCGGTCCGCATGCGCTCCGTGTCATCGTCGTGGGTGAACATCACCACCGGGCGCGCCAACTCACGGGCAATGCTGCACAGGTGCTCCAGCGTGTCGCGGTCCGGCGCATCCACGTCAATGACGATGACATCCGCTTGCGTGCTCTGCACCGCGTCCATCAGGTCCTTGCCGGCACACACCTGAGCGGATACCTGATATCCCGCCAGTAACAATGCCTGTTCAAGCATGGCCCGGCGTTCCTGATTTTCATCAACCAGCAGCACCCGGAGTTTCATATCGACCTTTCGCAACACTGGACCTCGCTCGGTATAACGCAAAGCGCGTGCCAGCGACAGATGAAAATAATTTAGTGAGCGGCAACAATGAGATGATTATTGAGGCACAAAACAATACCGGGATCAGGTCCGCGTGAACCGCACCAAGCGGGTGAACGCTGGCAACGCGTCGTACTGTAATGGTGCGTCAGTGTTCGCGTGTGGCACGAAATTCAATATCCGGCCAACGCTCGATGGTGAGCGACAGATTGACCCGGGTCGGTGCGATGTAGACCAGGTCACCGGCGTTGTCGAGCGCAAGATTATCGATGGCCTTGGCGCGGAACTCCTCGAGACGCTTGGCATCGTCGCATTGCACCCAACGCGCCGTGGCGACGTTGACGGTCTCGAAGGCGCAGTCCACGCCGTATTCGTGCTGCAAACGATACGCGACCACATCGAACTGCAGGATGCCCACCGCGCCCAGGATCAGATCATTGCTGACCAGCGGCTTGAACAACTGCGTGGCGCCCTCTTCGCACAGCTGCGACAAGCCTTTCTGCAAGGCCTTCATGCGCAGCGGGTCCTTGAGGCGCGCGCGGCGGAACAGTTCCGGCGCGAAATGCGGAATGCCGGTGAACTTCAGATCCTCGCCCTGCGTGAAGGTGTCGCCGATCTGGATGGTGCCGTGGTTGTGGAGGCCGATGACGTCGCCGGGCCAGGCCTCCTCGATCACATGCCGATCGGCCCCGAAGAG
>JBGPWJ010000317.1:0-2103 GCA_041492115.1 Gammaproteobacteria bacterium | reverse complement strand
CCGCGCAACGGCGGTGCGGGTGGTGTTGTCGCGGCGCTCTGCCCTGACGTGACGCTGGCCGGTGCCGTCGTCGGCCGCGGTGTTTCGTTCAACAGCGTTTGCAGACGCAGCAGTGCGGCCTTGAAATCCGTGCCCAACTCGCCGCCGCTGCCGTGTGCCAATTGCGCGAGCTTACTCTCCAGGAACAGGCCGGTATCGCGGATTGCCTGCTGCAGCCCGCGCGCGGTGGCGGCTTGATGGCTGTCGCTGAGATCGCGGTAAATCTGCGCGGCGGCCTGTAACACCGTGGCGGGCAGCGGCGGCGGTGCGCTGCCGGCTTCGGCACTTTGCGCCAGCAGACCGAGATTGGCGAGCAGCGGCGCCAGCCCGGTTTGCCGCGGCAGGGCACTGCGCAGTGCAGCGGACAAGGGGTCGGTGAGGGCGGGCGGCGCTTGCGGCAGTACCTTGAGGATGGGCTGATCACCGAGGCGCACCACCTGCACGGTAAGCGTTTGTCCGGCGGCCAGCGGTGTTTGGGTCTGCGCTTCTATCGTTGTCTGACCGACGCGCAAAGTGACCTGATTATTGACGGTGCCGGTGAGCACCTGGGCTTGCAGTAGCTGGCCGACCTGCCAGGCGCGCAGATCCGGCGCGCTGCCAGTAAGGGTCAGCGAAGTCAGGGGCGTGGCGGTCAGGCCGGGTATAATCGGCTGCATGATGGGAATCAGATCGTCATCGTGGCGGGATGGCTCAGCATACCCTGAGCCCGGCCCGGCGCCAAACGGCGCCGCCACGTCGTCCGCGGCATACATCGTGCATTATTTCCGGCAATGAATGACACCCCGAAAAACATGCTCTGGTTCATGCGGCGTGGCGGTGAGGTGCGCGGCCCGTTCCCGAGGGCGCAGATCACCCGCTACATCCTGCTTGGACGCATCCGTCCGGAAGACGAGATCAGTGTCGATCGCGCCGGTTGGCTGCCGGTCGCCGACGTGACCGAAGTGCAACCGACCGGCTTGGAGAACGAGGAAAGCCAAGTGCTGGCATTGCGGCGTGCCGATGAGCGACTTGCCGATGACCGGCGCGCCAATCAGAGTGCCGCGCAGATCGCCGAGTTCCAGAACCGCCGCAGAGGTGACCGGCGCCGCGATGAACCCGAACTCGTGGTGCAGCACCGCGAGGCCAAGACGCGGTTCTTCAAGGAGACGCTGACCGGCCGTGAGACCGTGCTGCGACAGGGCCTGTTCGCGGTTGTGGTGCTGGCGCTGGTGTTGGTCGCCATGTATCTCTACACGCCGGCGCCGCCGGACGGCAGCTTGCACTGCGGCGATCCGGCCGCCGCCGGCGTCAGCTGGAACAACTGCCACAAGGAAGGCGTCAATCTTGCCGGCAAGGATCTGCAGGCGGCGCATATCAAGAACGCCGACCTCAGCGGCGCGCATCTGCGCGGCGCCAAACTTGGCGGCAGCGATCTTTCCTATACCAATATGAGCATTGCGGATCTGAGTTACAGCGATCTCAGCCGGGCCCTGCTGGTGGGCGCCGGGCTGCGCAACGCGGATCTGTCCTACGCCAATCTGCGCGGTGCCGATCTGAGCTATGCCGACCTGCGCGACGCCAATCTCGGCGCCGCCGACCTCACGGGTGTGAAACTCGATAACGCCATCTGGATCGATGGCAATGAATGCGCGGCGGGTTCGGTGGGGGAGTGCAAGACGGTGCGTTGAGGAAAGGCGAGCGCACTTGAATCGATTTAATTAAGAGCAGCTAACAGAATGAGTCCCCTCTCCCTTCGGGAGAGGGAGTGACAGGGCGGTGCGATATTCATTTTGTTAGGTACTCTAAGGAATATGCATCGCAGATGTGTTGGGGTTCGGCAAACAACGCCTCACCCCAACCTACATGACTGTCAGCAGCCACTCGGACCACGCCTTACTTGCCGCTCACATTGGCACCCGCATCGCCCACAGCAATGAAGACATCGCTCGGCACGATGCTATTTAAATTTGCGCTGCCGGCAGTTGATGGAGCCCACGAGCCTTCCAGGCCAGTGGTACTGTATGCGATGTTGCCCGCCGTGCCTGCGACGATGAATTGCGCGTCAGGTCCGAAGCAGATCGTATG